>JBGSME010000908.1:0-12663 GCA_041740335.1 Bryobacteraceae bacterium
ATGTTGCGGAAAAACAGCGCCGGTTGCCGGTATTGATCGCCTACCGCGGCGCGATCCACCTCCGGATACACATGCCCGTTCACGGTGAGAAGGTCCAGCCAACCATCGTCATCGAAATCGGAGAGCGCGATTCCCCATCCGAGCAACTGGCGAACGCCCAGCCGCGCCTGCGCCGCGATGTCGGAAAAAAAGCGCCCGTCCTCGTTCAGGTACAGCGACGTGAGGTCGCCGGAAAAATTCGTTTTCGCCAGGTCAATGCGGCCGTCGTTGTTGAAATCGGCGGCCGCCACACCCATGCCTGCCTGCAGGCGCCCATCGGCGTTGTAGGCGACTCCAGCCTCTACGCCTCGCTCTTCAATCCGGCAGCTTTACGGAGGCTGTGACGTCGATGAACAGCGGCGACTTTCCGCCGTTGTTGCGATAGAGACGGTTATGGCCGTAGTAGGTGATCAGGAAGTTGGTGAAGCCGTCGTTATCGTAGTCGCCGGCGCACACCGCTTGCGCCCAGCCTTCATGGTCGAGTCCGGAGGCGGCCGATACGTCTTTGAACCGTGCGTTGCCTTCGTTTCGGTAGAGCGATGGCAGGCGCGCGGGCGCGGTGTGCGGGCCGAGCGTGGTTCCAGTAAGAAGGAGAAGGTCCTGGCGCCCGTCGTTGTCGAAATCGAGGATGCCGGCGCCGCTGCCGGTTGTCTCGATGATGAAGTCCTTATGATCTTCTCCGCCGTGGGTTCCGGCTGGAGAGATCTTCCATTTCTCGGAGGTGTCTTCGAAATGGATGGCGGATGAATTCTGGCCCGGTGCTCCCCAAACGAGGCAAATTGCCCCAACTGCGACCGAAAAAGTCTTTGATTTTACATTCACTGCGACGGTTTAGTTTGACGTAATGGGAACCAGTTGCTATTCGACCTCAGGCCTGTGTAACCCGTTTGTTAAACGATTTCACACACGTAATATTTACAAGGGATTGATTGAAGAATGCACAAAACCGCCACGCTGCGGCTAATCACAGCAGTGCTGCTATTCTGCTCCGGCGCCTTCGCGCAACGCGATCTTGCCACAATTGTTGGTACTGTAACTGACCCGTCCGGCGCGGGTGTCGCCGGTGCGAAAGTCACTATCACGGAGTCCGCCACCGGGCTGCGATATGAAACCACCGCTTCTCAAGGCGGCGAATATGTGCGCCCGGCATTGAAGCCGGGCACGTATGAGATCAGCGCTGAATCCACAGGCTTTAAGAGATCCGTACGGCGCGGGATTCTTCTCACCACCGGTGACCGTACTGGTGTTGACTTCACGCTCGAAGTGGGCGAAGTAACCACCAGCGTCGAGGTTTCCGCCGATGTGCCGGTGCTGCAGACCGAGTCGACCATCGTCGGCGCGAGCGTCGATGCCAAGCAAGTGTCGGAATTGCCCCTTGGCGGCAACCGCACGTTCACGTTCCTGGCGCGGTTGTCGCCGGGCGTGGTGCCGAATGAGCCCGGCGCGCGTGACGCGGTGGGCGGCGGTTTTTCGGCGAACGGTGTTCGCTCCAACGGCCAGAATAACTTCCTTTTGAACGGCGTCGACAACAACGTCAACGTCATCGACTTCTTGAACCAGACCTCGTTTGTGGTGGGACCGTCCGTCGAAGCGATCGGCGAAATGCGGGTGATGACCAACGGGTACAACGCCGAGTACGGCCGTGGCGCCGGCGGCGTGGTGGACGTCAGCATTAAGGGCGGCACCAACCAGCTTCACGGGACGCTGTTCGAGTTCCTCCAGAACGACAAGATGAACGCCCGGCGCTAGGAGAATTCGAGCAAGGGCCCGTTCCGCCAGAACCAATTCGGCGCGACCGTCGGCGGCCCGTTGATCAAGAACCGGACGTTCTGGTTTGCGGACTACCAAGGGACGCTTGTTCGTTCCACCGGCGGCAGCGCCCCGGGACTGGGAACCTCCGCGTTCTTTACGATTCCCACGCCGCAGATGAAGAACGGCGACTTTTCGAGTCTGGTCACGGCGACCGAGGGCATTATCTACGATCCGCTCACCCAGACCGGCACCGGCACGAACCTGGCGAGAGTCCCGTTCGCCGGCAACCGCATTCCGTCCAACCGGTTCGATCCGGCTTCGAAGAAGATCATGGATCTGTTTCCCGATCCCAATCGCGCCGTTGGCCAGGGCTTCCCGGTGAACAACTACTTCACCACCACGGCGGGTAAACAGAACACCCATCAAATGGACGCCCGCATCGATCATCGGATCAGCGATAAGGACAGCATCTTCGGTAGCATGAGCTGGTCAGACCTGGATCAGCTAAACGGGCAGCCGCTTCCGGGCGCGCTCGATGCCACTTATTTCGCGTCGAACACCGCGCAGACCTTAGCCCGCAATGCGATGCTGAGCTACACGCGAGTTTGGACGCCGACGTTCATCACGGAATCGCGAGTCGCATTCACGCGGTTGGTTACCTCGCGCACCCAGGCCAATCCGGAAGTGGATCAGTTCTCGGCGTTTGGCATCGGCGGCTATAACCCGACCGGTCCGCTGAACGGCGGATTACCGTCGACGACGATTGACCGGTATTCGGGCTTCGGCGCATCCGACTGGCTGCCGTCGCAAGAGTACAACAACGTTTGGGACTTTATCCAGAACGTGGCAGTGCAGAAGGGCGGCCACTCGTTCAAGTTTGGCGGCGAGTTCCGTCCAATCGCATTCCCGTTCTTCCAGTTCCCCAGCCCGCATGGCAACTGGCGGTTTGACCGTACCGAGACGTCGGCGCCGAACGCGAACAGCAACCTGAGCGGCGACGGCTACGCGTCGTTCCTGCTGGGGCGTGTAAGCCGCGGCCAGATGTCGACCACCAACTTTATCTCCTCCACGCGTCAGGCGTGGGCGTTTTTCGCGCAGGACGACTGGAAAGTGAACTCGAAGTTGACCCTGAACTACGGCGTGCGGTACGAACTCTTCTCGCCGATCGGGGAGCAGTTTGGACGGCAGTCGAATTTCGATTTCGACACGCTGACGCTGTTCATTCCGAAGGGCAAGGATCAGGACGCTCCGCTGCCACCGAACTTCCCGACGACGTTCTCCAACGTGCGCGTGTCTCGCGGCGAAGTGGGCCAGTACCTGGTGCCATGGGACAAGACGAGCATTGGACCGCGCGTGGGTGCGGCCTATGCGTTGAACCAGAAGACGGTGCTTCGCGCCGGGTATGGCATTTTCTATGGCGGCGAAGAGAATCAGGGCGGCAATCCGAATCGCGGAGAAGCGGCGCCGTTCAACGTGACGGTGAACCTGGACCGTTTGGCCGGCGTTGGCGTGTTCGACCCGAACCCGTTCTTCAGCGGCGTGCAAAACGGCTTCCCGTCGAACATCTTCTCGCTTCCGGCGCCGATTGCCTTCCGCTCGGTTGCGCAGAACTTCCGGAACCCGATGGTGCACAAGTGGAACTTTGCGATTCAGCGGGAGTTCGCCGGGGGCAATGCCTTTGAGTTGTCCTACGTGGGCAACCATCAGGCGCATCAGTTGCACTTCTCCGATCCGAACGCGCCGTTCAACGATCCGCGTCCGAACATCAACGCAACCGATCGCCGCAAGGTGCCAAATATCGGCGGCGTCAACTATACCGGTACGTTCGGCTTCGGCCGCTACGCCGGGCTGACTGCAAAGTTTGAGAAGCGGTTCTCGAACGGGCTGCAGTATCTGGCGAGCTATACCTGGGGCCACGCGCTGGCGACATCGGGCACACCGCTGTCGGGGTCGCGCGGATTGGGTGTGAAGGATCCGTATGACTACGCTCCTTCTTACTCGAGCGCTGCCTGGGATATCCGCCACAATTTCGTGGCGAGCTTCCTCTACGATCTGCCGGTGCGGTTCGATAGCCATCCGCTCAACGCGGCGCTTGGCGGCTGGCAGGTGAACGGCATCCTCACGCTGCGCACGGGCAGCCCGTTCTCGCTCTCGACCAACAACTGCATCGGCAGCTTCAACTCCTGCACGCCTGATGTGTTGTCGGGCAGGGATCCGAAGGTCGCGCCATCCGGCGGCCGCACGCCGGCGCAGTGGTTCGATACGTCGGCGGTAACCGCTCCGGCGCCGGGTACCAACGGCAACCTCGGTTATCAGAGCAACAACGATCCGGGAATGCACTTCATGGATCTGTCGTTGTTCAAGAGCTTCCGGCTGACCGAACGCTACAACGTTCAGTTCCGCGCGGAAGGGTTCAACATCACCAACACGCCGCAGTGGGGCCAGCCGAACAATCAACAGGGCAACCCGTCCTTCGGACGCATCACGGGGACTCAGGTGGGCACCGAGCGTAAAATGCAGTTCGCGCTGCGTTTCATGTTCTAGTTAGTCTGATCCTGTTCGCAAAATCGGAGCCTGCTGTCCTCTGCGAGGGGAAGCAGGCTCCTTTTGTTTTGGCGCTTGCCCGGCACGTATGATGTAACCTTATGCTCCTGCGCGGGAAGGCGCAATCCATTTGGATCCGCCGCCTCCTCTTGATCATCGCCGTGGGCATCGCCTCGCGGGCGGCCCATACCGGTTTCGCGATCCTGGACAAATACCTGGGCGATGCCTTGTACGCGGCGATGGTCTATTCGATCCTGGTGGTCTTGTGGAACGCTTCGCCGGGGCGCGCGGCTGGAGGGGCAATGGTTCTCATGACCGGAATCGAGTTGTTTCAATTGACGATGGTTCCCGCGAGGATGGCAGGCAGCGCGCATATGGCCGTGCGCCTTGCGGCACGTCTCATCGGAACAGAGTTCAGTCTCTGGGATATGCTCGCCTACGTGGTGGGCATCGGGTGTACTCTTTCTATCCATCGGCGTTCGGGCGAATCACCGCGCCGCGTTTCAGGTTCTGAGATGGCTATTCGCCGGGACAGGCTTTGAGCGCGGTACAATGAATCCTTCAGGCGGCGAGCTGCATCCCTAGACGTGTAACGATAGCGCCTGATTTCACTCTATGATTCGAATTGAACAGCCGGCGTGGGATGTGATGGTGACCCATGCCGAGTCGACTTTTCCCAACGAGTGCTGCGGCGCGATGATCGGGAGCATCGACGGCGGCGAGAAGACGGTGAAGGTGGCCGTGGCGATTGAGAACGCGTTTGAAGGATCGCAGGCGGCCCGGTATGAGTTGCGGCCTGAGGATCTGCTGAAGGCGGACAAGGAAGCGCGCCGGCTGGGCATGGATCTGATCGGTATCTTCCATTCGCATCCCGACTGCGACGCATACTTCTCAGAAACCGATTTGAAGAACTCGTGCCCATGGTATTCGTTCCTGGTACTCTCGATCCAGCAAGGTAAGTTTCATCATGCCAACAGCTTCCTGCCGAACGCGGACCAGACCGCGGCCGACACCGAAGAGTTGGTGCATCCGCAATAAGAAGAAGAGGTAATTGCATTGGCCAAAGTCCTGATTCCCACGCCGCTTCGGCAGTTCGCCGAGAAGAAAGATTCGGTGGAAGTGTCCGGCGCCACCATCGGCGAAATAATGGGTGCGCTGACGGCGCAGTTCCCGGATCTTCGTAAGAATCTATACAACGACGAGGGTAAGCTGCGTAGCTTTGTCAACGTCTATCTCAACGATGAAGATATCCGGTATATGAGCAAGGATGCGACGGCTGTTTCGGAAGCGGATACGATCTCAATCGTGCCCAGCATTGCCGGCGGAGTGAGTTGATGGAACCTACGCTCTCACAAGAAGAGATCCTGCGCTATTCGCGGCACCTCATCATGCCCGAAGTGGGCATGGAAGGCCAACTGAAGCTGAAGGCCGGGAGTGTGCTTTGCATTGGGACCGGCGGGCTTGGGTCCCCGCTCACGATGTATCTGGCGGCGGCCGGCGTTGGGCGGATCGGGCTTGTCGACTTCGATGTCGTCGACACGACGAACCTCCAGCGGCAGATCATCCACGGCACCTCCGATGTCGGACGCAAGAAGCTCCACTCGGCGGCCGACAGTTTGCGGGAGATCAATCCGCATGTGGTTTTGGATCTGCATGAAGTCGCGTTGACCAGCGAGAACGCGCTTGAGATCTGCAAGAACTACGACATCATTATCGACGGGACGGATAACTTCCCGACGCGGTATCTGGTGAACGACGCTTGCGTGTTGTTGGGCAAGCCGAACGTCTATGGGTCGATCTTCCGGTTCGAAGGCCAGTCGACCGTATTCAGCTACCCCGGCGGACCCTGCTACCGGTGCCTGTATCCGGAACCGCCTCCGCCAGGCTTGGTGCCGTCCTGCGCCGAGGGCGGTGTGCTGGGGATTCTGCCGGGCGTGATCGGCGTGATCCAGGCCACCGAGGCGGTGAAACTGCTGATCGGGCAAGGCGAGTTATTGGTTGGACGCCTGATGTTGTATGACGCTCTGAACATGAGGTTCCGCGAGTTGAAGCTGCGGCGGAATCCGGAGTGCCCGATGTGCGGCGACAATCGCACGATCCACAAACTGATCGACTATCAGCAGTTCTGCGGCATCGTTCCGCAACAGCCGGCGGCCGTAACAGGCGGCGAGATCGATGTCGTTTCGCTGAAGGCGCGGATGGACCGCGGCGATAACTTCGTCCTCGTGGATGTGCGTGAAGTGCATGAGTTCCAGATCGGACGAATTCCTAACTCGGTGCTGATCCCTTTGGGCGATTTACCCAAGCGGCTTTCTGAGTTGGATGCAACCGCCGATATCGTGATCCACTGCAAGATGGGCGGCCGGTCCGCCAAGGCTTGCGAGTTACTACGCCAGAACGGATTCAAGAACGTCACGAATGTCGCTGGCGGCATCCTCGCCTGGAGCGACAAGGTAGACCCGAGCGTTCCGAAGTATTGACCTAGCGTCCGGCTTCGCCGATCAGGCGTTGGTATTCGGATCGGGCGTGGTCATACGCCCGTTTCATTTCGCCCTGTTCTGTAAGCCGCACACGGCCCAGCTTCTGGTTCCAGCAAATGTCCACGGCCTTGAGGCACCACTCCGCGCTGGCCTTGGATCGCACGGGTTTGCCCGCCACCTCCACCCAAACCGGATTCGTGTGGGATGACGGCAGAATGCGTAGCGCGACCCACGCGCTGCGATCGATCTTGACGTCGAAGCATTGGCCGAGCAGTTGGCCGTCGGCGTCAATCTCGCGCTGAGCGACTACTTCTCCGTTGACAATCACTTCGAGCGGGACCCTGTTGCCGGCGTTCACCCTTGCACGTTCGATATCCCAATAGGGTTTTTGATCGGCCCGCTTCGCTTGGAGCGCTGCGTCTGGTTTGGCTTCAAGCAACGCCGCGACCTTGGCGGTGAGCTTCACCGTGCCCGGCGCGGCGAGTATGATGTCGGATGTCCCCATTTCCACTCCGTTGACTCGGAAGTCGATCAGATGGCTCTTTCCGTCAGAGACGTAGTTCCGCCCTTCCTTGATGCCGTGGACCCAGTCGGCGTAATCGAGAGCCTTCTGCCGGACGTAACTTCTTCCGAGCCCGACTTTCTCGCCATAGATACAAGGGAAGTCCGTTTCTCCGGAGATCCGGGTGCGGTAGCCGGTGTTGAGAGTGTGATACCAGATGTTGAGTTCCCACGGCCATGGTGTGTCCACCGTCGACAGAAAATCGGTAAGTCCGTGGGTGACGCTGACGATGTACTCGTTGGCGCCGATACCGTCGAAGGGTGGCATGGCGAAGGAAAGTGTTTTTGCTTCGGGAATCTGAAGACCCCAGCCGGAATGAGCGTAGCCGGTGACGGCGCCCTGTTGTCTGGCCCAACGGAGGATCGGCATGCCCCAAGTGGGCCAGTCTTCAATGCGCTGGGTGCCGGGAAAGTCCTGTTCGCGAAGGCCGAGTAAGATCAGGTGCCCGGTGTGGGAAGAAGGATGGCCGGATACTTCCACGTCGTAGCGGATCCGGTGTTCCCTGGTGGAAAGCGCGTTTTCCTTGCCTTCGAAGAAGGTTTTTTGAAAGTACCAGCCGGGGCCCCAGGTAAGTACAGAACCAATCTTTAGATCCTCGCCGGTAACGTGGCGCATCATGTCCTGCGGATACACACCTTCTGTCGGACGCTCGTAATGAGCGCAGCCGGCTGCGTGGATATGGTGATCGCCGGAGTACCAGCCCATCTTCGCCGGATCGATCCATCGTTCCAGGCGAAACGTCATCTGGATGGGGTCGCGGTTGGGGACGTTCAACGATTGGGTGCGCTTGCGGTATTCGGGTCCACGGCCGTAGTCGATGGTATAACTGCCGGGTGGGAGCGAAACATGTTCGCCGTCGGCGCGGTAGACCTGCGGATGGAAGAAGAAGTCGCCGCCGAGACGTTTGGTCTGGGAAGGATACACGCGGCCCTTCGTGTCACGAATGAGGAAGCCGGCGGTGGTAGGTTGATCGTTCCAGTCGAGGACGCGAAAAGTAACTTTGGCTCCAGGAAGGATACTGAATAGGATATCCACTTCGTTACGGAACCCGAGATCCTGCGAGCCCTGGCCGACATCGAAGGCCAGCTTGGCCTCGCGCTTGCCGGCCTCGGCGGCAAAAATCTGGACGATGCGGTACTCGAGATCGAGTCCGGAGAGATGGACGCGCAGAGGCTGCTTGTTGAACATGGCAACGTCCATCCATTTGCGTCCCACAAGCCGCTGCGGTTGGTTGGCCAATTGGCCCATGTTTGGACTGTCGAGCGCCAGCACGGCAGTCACGCCCGCTTCGTTGTGGACCTTGACAAGAAAGGCGCGCCAACCTTGCTCGACGAGTTCTGGCGCCGCCGGCCCCTGCTGCACTTTCACGCGGCTCTCGGGATTGATGTTCACTCCGGCAAGAGCGTGCTTGTCGAGTATCCGTTGGAGAGCGGCGATCTGATCGGGGCCGCCTGAGCCAGCGTCGAGAATCTTGCGAACCGCGCCTGTGTCGGACGCCGGCAGAGGCTCGCCGATCAGGTCGAGCGCCTGGAGGATACGTTCGATCTGAGCTGCGAAAGGTTGGAATTCCACTTTGGAGACGAGGGGCAGTTCCTCGGCGCCGGCCGATGGGAGCAGTGCGAAAGCGAGGATGAAAAGCGTGCGTCGCATAGGAGTAGGTGTATCACAGTCGAGAGCCGTGATCGAACCTGCTCCATCAAAAGATCAACTTGAGCCCCAGCGTTACTTGGCGCTGGCCATGACCCTTCTCTCCAGTGACGGAACCGAACGCCGCATTCACCGGATTGGTATTGGGCCCGCCGAATTGGACATGATTCAGCGAGTTGAAGCTCTCCATGCGGAACTGAGCGGTGGCGCGTTCTTTGATGCGGACATTCTTGAACATCGAGAGGTCCCAATTGTTGATGCCGTCGGCGCGGATGCCATTGAATCGGGAATTGAGCGTCCGGATGTTATTGGCGAGGGCTTGGCGGTTGTCGCGATTGAATCCGGCGTCGACGTTGAACCAGCGCAACTCGGACCGCTGCGAGACCGGGATCTCGACGTTGTGAAGATCCCCGGTGAAGATTGCGTTGCCGAAGCCGAGCGCGTCCCCGGTTTGGCCTTCAAACCAGCCCTGGAACTGCCAGCCGCCGAAGAAGACCTGTGGAACGGCGCCCATGGAGGAGAACCATCTCTTGCCGCGGCCGAAGGGGAGTTCGTAAATGCCGCTGAAGACGAACCGGTGCGTGTAGTCCTGCGGCGAAATTACCTTCTCCAGCATTGAGTCGGTGTCGCTCAGGTAGTTGGTGCCCTCCATGAACTTCGAGTAAGTCCAGGAGGTTTGGAATGTAAGGCCGGCAGACATACGTTTCTCGACGGCCGCCTGGAGAGAATGATAGTAAGAATACCCGGCCGGGAAGTTCGTGAGAATATCGCCGAACTGCGGATAGGGGCGGAGAAGTTGGGCGACGCCGACGCGGTTGTTAAAAAGGCCGGTGCCGCGGAACTCCGGGATCCCGGCGAAGGGGTTAGCCACTTGGCGGGTGAGAAAGTCGATGGCCGGCTGATCCCGGGTCGGAGAGGTCGAAAGATACTCGCGTGGAATCGGATTCAGGTTACGTTCTACGGCGATCTTGGTGCCGCGGTTGCCAACGTAGGAAACATCGGCCACTACGCGTCCGGGGAGTTCGCGTTGGATGGACGCCGACCAGCGCTGCATATACGGATTTCGCGGCTGTTCATTGAAGAAGCTGACGTTGCGGCCAAGAAATGTAGTGAGTCCGCCGGCTGCGCCCTGCGCGTCTTCAATGCCGTTGGGGAATGGGTTGGAGAGCGTGGCGACATAGGCCTGGCCGTTGTTATTGGACGCGATGAGGTTGGTGGGCTGGTTGAAACCGCCCTGATTCACGCCGAAACGGTCCACGCCGAGGACGTCGAAGAAGATCCCATAGCCGGCGCGGAAGACGGTTTTCTGATTCCATTGATAGGCGATGCCGATGCGAGGCGCGAAGTTATTGCGGTCGGCTTTCCAAAGATTCGCTGGCAGGCCGCCGTTGCCGGCGAACTGCAGGCCGCCAATGGCGCTGAAGGCGGACGCGGCAACCTCGGGAATGGGGTTGCGGGCGTAGTTGGCGGCGGCAAGGGCGGAGACAGGATTCGCCGTGGAGAAGTCAAAACCGCGGATCGAGCGATTGTAGCGTTCCGAGATCGGGCCCTCGTATTCGTATCGCAATCCAACGTTCACGGTAAAGCGAGAACTGACGCGCCAATCGTCCTGCACGAAGAAACCCCAATACTTGTTCTGCTCGGCGCGCGAGGCGTTGTTGGCGATCTGTCCCCCGGTCGCGATGCCGAATAACATGGAAGCCAAACCCTGCCCAATGGGCGCCGCTGGCGAGTTGTCGAGCGGACCGCGCGTAAACGAATTAGCAAAGATGAATTGCGGCGCCACGTTTCCGTAGTTGAAGCCGGTTTCCCGTTGGAGACGGTATTCTGCGCCGAAGCGCATACCGTGAGTGCCGGCGATGCGAGTTACCGTGGCCGACGCGGTGTGGTAGTTGGTTGCGCCGCGTGTGCCGCCGTTATTGGAGATCGCCGTAAACGCATTGGCATCGATCTGAACGTTGGGGAATGCAATTCCATCCGGGCCGAGCTTGGAATTGATCTCGCTCACAAGGCTGGCGGGAAGGCCGAGGGAGAGCAGATCAAAGCCCTGGCTTCCGCGGCTGTTAATGTCGCTCTGATAAGTAATGCCATAACGGAGGTTCACCAGGAGGCCGGGATTGACGACGTGAACGTCGTCGATTACCATGCCCCAGCCGGTACGGTCCAGAATGTCGATATTCGTAATGCTACCCAATTGGTTGTTGTAGTTGTCATGTTGGGAGTTATTCCACCGGAAGAAGAACCGATTTTTTTCGCTGAAGTTATGATCCACACGGCTTGTGTAGGTATAGTTCTCGCGATCGATGTTGCGTGTAACGAAATAGTTATTCCGCTGTTCTGGGTTCTGGTCCGGCTGGTTGGGATCCGGATAGAAGCTGAGTAACCGGGCGGCAACGGGATTAATGCGGCTGGCCGGGATAATGTTGCCGGCGAGCGGCTGGCGGCTGAATCGCCCGTTTGCGGCGGGGGCAATCGTGAAGGGATCGTAAACCTGATAGCGGGAGCCGAGGCCGAGGAGTTGAGAGAAATCCCCGAGTTTCTGCGCCTGCGTGGGGACAGTTCCCGTGAATGACAAGTTACGCTGAATCGTCAGGTCTTCCCAGCCAAAGGTCCAGAATGTCTTATTGCGGCCGTCGTAGACCTTCGGGATCCAGACGGGGCCGGTCATCGTGGCGCCCCAACGGCGATGAAGCCACGACGGAACAGCTGCTTCGCGCTGCTGCGGGGTAAGTACGGTGCGCGGGTCCGCGAGAAACCGGTTCGTAAACCACGGCACGGCGCGGAGCGTGGAGTTATTAAAATATCCAGTGCCATGGAGAGCGTTCGAGCCGGACTTCATGCTGACGTTGGTCACAGCGCCGGCGGCATGGCCGATGGCTGCGTCGTATGTGGCAGTCTGAATCTTGAATTCCTGAACGAGATCCTGGGGCGGGGAAAACGCCGCGTTCCGGTTGGTCATGTTCGGGGAGCCGTCCACGGACACTTCGCTCGATCCGCCGCGCGTGCCGTTGACGATAACGCCCGTCGCCGCTCCCGCGTCCATCGGATTGCCGGCGCTACGGCCGCCGCTGGACAGTACGCCGGCCGATAGACGGGCCAGGTAAAAGGCGTTACCTCCGACGACGGGAAACTCGGTGACGCGCCGCTCATCCATCACCAGCCCTACGCTGGCGGTGGAGGTTTCAAGCAGCGGAGTCTCACCGGTGACGACGACCGATTCCGCGACACTGCCGAGTTCCAAGGCGAAGTCGAGAGTCATGCGGTCACCCACGCGGACTTCGATTGCGTTGCGGGCGCTCTTCTTAAAGCCGTCGAGCTCTACCGTGACATTGTAGATGCCTGGGAGCAGGTACGGGATCTCGAAGTTGCCCCCGACGTTCGTTGTCGATGCGGCGGCGGCGTTGGTCGCCGTATTCACGGCGCGCACGGCGGCGCCGGCTACGAAGGCGCCTGACTGGTCGGCTACGCGGCCTACGATGGTGGCGCGGGCTTCCTGTGCCGGGAGGGGAAGTTGGGCACAGATCAGGACAGCGGCTACGCGCAACGCGAATCTATAGTAGTTCATGCGGACCTCTGTAAGTTAAAACTGTCTAATGATAATCTGTCGTCCGCCCTGATGCAAGCGCCTTAATCGTATGC
>JBGSME010000909.1:0-4332 GCA_041740335.1 Bryobacteraceae bacterium
CGGGGTCTTCGCGTCCGCCACCGGAAATCCAATGATCGTCTGGCCCAGCACTCCCCGCAGCCCGGCTTCCTTGGCCGCTTCCGCAATAACTTCTTCAAAGTAGTACATATCGGTGAACGTCGTGGTGCCCGATTGAATCATTTCCAAAGCAGCCAGGCGCGTGCCCCAGCGTACGAAGTCCGGCGAGACGTTGCGCGCCTCGGCCGGGAAGATGAATTTCTCCAGCCATTCCTGCAGCGTAAGGTCGTCGGCGATGCCGCGCAGCAGCGACATCGGTGCGTGCGTGTGCGTGTTGATGAGCCCCGGCGCGATCAGCGATCCCGGGCGCGCGAGACGGCGCCGCGGTTGGAACCGCTTTTCCATCTCCGTGCGGGTGCCCACCGCTAGAATCCGATCGCCCCCGATCGCTACGGCGCCGTCTTCTACAATACGCCGGGCCGCGTCCATCGTAACCACGTATCGCGCCGAGATCAGCCAGTCGGCCGGTTCCGCCAGCGCTCCCGTAGCGAAGACAAGACTACAGAAAAATGTTCTGATCGAACGGATGCGGGAACAGTTGCGCCAAGCGGAGGGATTGCGATTCGCCATGTGGATTTACCAGGATAACCTCCAGGTTCCCACAGTACTCCCACAGGATCTGCCTGCACGGCCCGCATGGCGGCGCCAGTTTGTGGCCCGCCGCGGCTACGGCGATCCGCGTGAACGAGTGTGCCCCTTCGGAAAGCGCCTTGAACACCGCCACCCGCTCGGCGCAAGTCGTCAGTCCGTACGATGCGTTTTCGATGTTGCACCCGGTGTGGATGCGTCCAGTGGAGTCCTCAAGCGCCGCGCCCACATGGAAGTGAGAATACGGAGCCCGTGCGTTTTCCCGGGCGAAGAATGCCGCTGCGATCAGGGAGCCCATGTTCGTTAACCTGGGAGTTCAGGAACAATCTTGCCGATCAGCGCTACCAGCGTATTCCGCACCCCGGCTCCGGTCTCCAACACTTCTTCGTGGTGGATTTTTTGCGGAAGCACTCCGGCAGCCATGTTGGTGACGCAGGAGATCGCCAGGCATCGCAGACCCACGTGCCGCGCCGCGATCACTTCCGGAACCGTTGACATCCCAACAAGGTCCGCGCCAATCGCCCGCAGGTATCGGATCTCGGCCGGTGTTTCGTAGCTTGGCCCCAACACCGCTGCGTAGGTTCCGACAGGCAGATCGAGCCCGATACTGGCGGCCGCCCGCCGCGCAATCGCCCGCAGCGCGGGGTCGTATGCGTCCGTCATGTCCGGGAATCGCGGGCCCACCCGCTCGTCATTCGGACCCACCAGCGGATTACTCCCTTGCAGGTTGATATGGTCCGAGATCATCACCAGCGCGCCTTGCGTGTATGAGAGATTGATGCCGCCGGCGGCGTTGGTGAAAACGATCGTCTTCACGCCAAGACCGCCCAGCACCCGGACCCCGAATACTACTTTGTCCGGGGCGTGGCCTTCGTACAAATGCGCGCGTCCGCTCATCACCACCAGCGGAACTCCGCGGAAATCGCCGAACACCAGCTTGCCCTCATGGCCGATCGCCGTCGATACGGGCCAGCCCGGAATGTCGGTGTAGGGAACTACCACCGGATTCGACAATTCATCCGCCAGCGCGCCGAGCCCGCTGCCGAGTACCACAGCGGCGCGCGGCCGGAGTGGGGTTGCTTTGTGGAGATGGTCGATGGCAAGGAGGGTTGGTGTCATATCACAATAGAATTCCGACAATCGCCGCCGACATGCAGTTGGCCAGCGTTCCCGCGATCACGGCTTTCAGCCCGAGCCGCGCCAGGTCTGACCGGCGATTCGGCGCCAGCGCTCCGATTCCACCCACCTGGATCGCGATCGAACTCAAATTGGCGAAGCCGCAAAGTGCGTACGTGGCGATCGTGAATGACTTCGGGTCAAGCGCATCCTTCATGGGGCCCAACTGCGCGAATGCCACGAATTCGTTCAGGATCAGCCGCGTTCCCATCAGGTTTCCGACCGCCGTTGCGTCCTTCCAGGAAACCCCCAGCAGCCACGCCATCGGAGCCAGCGCCCATCCCAGTAGTTGCTGCATCGATTCCGGAAACCACGCCGCCTGGGAATGCGCCCACCCGAAAATCCCGTTTAACAGCGCAATCAACGCCAGAAACGCGATCAGCATTCCCCCCACGTTCAGCGCCAGTTGCAGGCCGTCTGACGCGCCGCGGGCGGCGGCGTCGATCACATTCACTCCCGGCCGCTCGATCTCCACTTTCACTTCGCCGCGGGTTTCCGGTTCTCCGGTTTCAGGCACCAGCATCTTGGCAAGGAGAATCGTGGCCGGAGCGGTCATGATCACCGCCGTCAGCAGATGTTGAATCTCCACGTGCGCGATTAGAACATAGGCCGCCATCACGGCCCCGGAAACGTGCGCCATTCCGCTTGTCATGATCGTGAACAATTCGCTCTCGGTCAGCCGGGGAAGAAAAGGGCGTATCGTGAGCGGCGCTTCCGTTTGCCCCATGAAGATGCTGGCCGAAACGCACGTCGCTTCCGCGCCGGATATTCCCATGAAGCGGTACATCACCGCTGCCATCGCCTTCACGAAGACCTGCATCACGCCCAGGTAGTACAGCACTGCGAACAGCGACGCGATGAAGATGATGATCGGAAGTACCTGGAAGGCGAAGATCACTCCGAATTCCGGTGAGTCTCCACCCAGCTTCCCGAACATAAACCGGCTGCCCGCTTCGGCGTATCCGATCAGGGAATTGACGGCGCCCGACGCACCCTGAAAGATGCGCCCGGCCGGAGTCTTAAGCACCACGAATGCGAAACCGAGCTGCAGCCCGAGTCCCCACGCCAGCGTGCGCGCCGGGACCCGTTCCCGGTCCGCTGAAAAAAACCAAACCAGCGCCAGGATCGCCGCCAGACCCAGAAGCCCGGTAAAGCGTTCCATATCGCGCCGGCTGCGGCTAGCCGACGACTTCCAGAATCAACTCACGCTCGTCAGCCGGCGTGTGCGAGATCCGGAACGCGTCTTCCACCAACTCCGCCGCGTCGTCCAGCCGATCTTCCTTGGTGTAGTAGATCCGGCACAGCACCGCGCCGGCATCGATCTTCTGGCCCACCTTCACTTCGAGAATCACGCCCACAGCCGGGTCCACAACGGCTTCCTTCGTGTCGCGGCCACCCCCGATCATAGCTGCCGCAAGGCCGATTGCTTCCGCTTCGATCGCGCTCACATATCCGTTGCGCGGCGACGCGATCTCGCGCACGCCCGTTGCATTCGGCAGCATGTCGAACCGGTCGAGCACCTGCGCGTCGCCACCCTGCGCGGCGATCACTTCCTTGAACTTCTTGTACCCGGAGCCGTCGAGCAGTTTGGCCTGCGCCAGCTCGCGCGCATCCTCGAGCGTCATCGTTACCCGGCCCAGGTAGATCATGCGCGCCGCCAGTTCGAGCGACAGCCGCGTCAAATCCGTCGGGCCGGCATTCTGCAGCGTCTGCGACGCCTCCATCACTTCAAGCGCGTTGCCGATCGCATAGCCGAGCGGCTGATTCATATCCGTGATCAGCGCCTGCACACGCTTGTCCGCACGGCGCCCCAATGTCACCATTAACTGCGCCAGACGGCGAGCGTCCACTTGCCGCTTGATGAATGCTCCGGACCCGACCTTCACGTCCAGGATCAGCGAATCGACGCCCTCGGCGATCTTCTTCGACATGATCGACGAGGCGATCAGCGCCGGTGACTCGATGGTCCCCGTGACATCGCGCAGCGCGTACATCTTTGCGTCCGCCGGAGCTACCTCCGGCGTGGCGCCCATGAACGCCAAATTGTACATGCGGAGATTTTCCCGGAACTCCTCAATTGTCAGGCTCGTCCGGAACCCGGGAATCGCCTCCAGTTTGTCCAGCGTGCCGCCAGTGTGGCCGAGAGCACGCCCCGAAATCATCGGTACAATCGCGCCTGCCGCCGCTGCCAGGGGTGCAGCGATCAGACTCGTCTTGTCCCCGACTCCGCCCGTGGAGTGTTTGTCTACTTTGACGCCGGCGAGCATGGAAAGGTCCACGGTCTCCCCGGAGGCAATCATTCGCTGCGTCATCGCTTCGACTTCCGCTTCCGTCATGTCCTGATGGAATACGGCCATCAGGAAGGCGGACATCTGGTAGTCAGGGATGTAGCCGAGCGTATAGTTATCTACGATGAACGCGATTTCTTCCGCAGATAGTTCTTCGCCGTCGCGCTTTCGGCGGATGAGGTCCACAGTACGCATGGAATCTCAAAGAGTACCACTTTTATATGTCTGAAAGCAAAGGACGTGTTCGGGACGCGCCGCGGCC
>JBGSME010000910.1:0-4181 GCA_041740335.1 Bryobacteraceae bacterium
CCCAGAAGCCAGCCATGCGATCATCCTCCACCCGCGACTGCGGCAGCCAATAGAAGCGCATGCCGAAATCCAGGGTCAGACGCCGGGTAACCCGCCAGTTATCCTGCACGAACCATTCGGTATTCGAAGCGATGTTCAGCGGAAACGGCCGGCCCGTGGGCTCGTCATACTGGTTGAACACTCCCGCCGCGGCGTTGGCATAGGCGTAATTGGTGTCGAGCGGGTTATTCACGTTGCGGCCGAAATTGAACTGTCCGTTGAAGGCGCCGGCGGTAGCCTGATTCTCCGCCCAGAGCCGGTCAAAGTAGAATCCCATCTTCAGCGTATGCGACGTGAAAGTCTTGGTCAGGTTGTTGGAAATGGAGACGATCTCGTGAGTGGTGGTGAGCGGAAGCCGGCCATCGAAGACAATCTGCGCGGCATTGGGCACTCCGCCAAAGGTCATATTGGGAATGATGCCGAGAGGATTGTTCGAGGGCGTTAACTGCCCGAGGTTGAAACCAATCGAATCCCGCTGAATCGTCTTGAGATCGGCGTCGAGAAGGGAATTGTTCAGCGGCCGGGTGGAGTAGGATCCGTTGAACTCGTTGATCAACGTTGGCGAAAAGATGCGCTGATAGCGCCCGATAACTACTTTGCCAAGATTCTCGGACCGCTGGCGGACGATATCGAAGTTATTGCCGCCGGCCGGGATGCCGATCTTGCCGTCGTTGATGTCGTCGCGCCGGGAATAGGAAAACATGAACGCGTTGTTGGGATTGGCGTTCCAGTCGAACTTCAGCGTGTCGGTACGCTTCGGCACCTCCGGCGCGTCTTGAAACACATAGTTGTAGTTACCGCGCGAGATGCCGCGGTCGAAGAAATTCGGGAGCGGAAAACGGTTGAGCAGCGCCTGTCCATTCCGATCCACGCGCGAGGCGGGGACAATGTTTCCGGCAAATGGCTGGCGCGTCAGCGGGTCGCGAACCGCAATCAGGCGATTGTTGACGTCGATCGATGACGAAAAGTCGCCGCGGCGCTCTGCCTCCGTCGGGACGGTGCGCTGGGTAATCGGCGTGGCGATGGTGAGCGGCCAGAACTCCTGACTCCAGAAGAAGAAGAGCTTGTCCTTGTCCGTATTGAATTTGCCGGGCCAGTAGACCGGACCGCCCACCTGATAGTTCCACATGTCGAACCGGTAACGCGGGCGCGGCCGGCCAAGCAGGTTGTTGAAGAAATCGTTGGCGTTCAAAGCTTCGTTCCGCTTGAAGTAGGAAGCAAGTCCATGAAACTGCTGGGTGCCGCTCTTGGTGACGATGGAGACATTCGCGCCAGACATGCGCCCATATTCGGCCTGATAGTTCGACAGCAACACCTTCACTTCAGCGACGGCATCCATCGACACCGCGACCACCGCGTTGAAGTTATTGCCGATCGCGTTCACCGTAGCCCCATCGAGAGTAACGTTGTTCGTATTCCGGCGGTTGCCCTGCACGTAGAAGTTCCAGTTGTTGGTCAGCTGCTCTGAGTTATCGAGATCCACGACGCCGGGGAGCAGAGAAACCAGAGACGTGACATTGCGCCCGCGAATCGAGAGATTCTGTACCTGCGAATTGGTGAGGACGCCGGCGCGCTCGGCAGTCTGAGTCTGGATGACAGCGCCCTGTTCCCGGACTTCCACCGAATCGGTTACCTGGCCCACCTCAAGGCGCAAGTCGCCAAGATTAACCGTCTCCGCGGCGGGAAGGTTGATCGAGGTCCGTTCCATCCGCCGAAATCCGGACGCCTCGACATTGAGCGCGTAGGCGCCCGGCTGCAGCGAGCCGAAAAAGAACCGTCCCAGTTCGTTGCTCTCCGCGGACCGTCCGGCGCCCGTCGCCTGGCTGCGCAACTCGATCCTCGCTTTCGCGATGGCAGCGCCGCTCGGATCGACAATCGTCCCGGCGATGGCCCCAGTAATCGACTGTGCGCTGGCGGCAGGAATTCCGGCCAGAATGAGTGGGAGGGTTGACCCCAGCAGAAATTTAATGAAAGACATCGATTATTATTCGATCTTAATCACAAAGCCAGAGTCAAGCCCCCCGCGGGCGCGGTATCAAAGCGTTGGATCCCCGGCAATGCCGATGGCCAGCAACACCGGTTCGATCGGACTGCAAGCGCTCGCGGATGCCTGCTCGCAGGCGAGGCAATCCGCGCGCGTGAGTTCCGCGTTCGTGTCGCCGCCCCCGTCTGGCCCTTAAGACTGCAGAGGAAACATCGCCCGGCCCACCCGATCCGTGCGAGCCCGGAACAGATGGCCCTCCGTGCTGGTTACGTACAGCGTGCTCAAATCCTCACCGGTAAATGCACAGTTGGTGGGCCGCTTGCACTCCACCGGATGCCGCTCGAGGACTTCCCCCGACGGCGAAAACACATAGATCGACGGTCCCGGCCCACCCATCTCCCACCCAGCCGTCGCGACAATGTTGCCCTCGGCGTCGAGCGCCATGCCGTCAATCCCGCGATGTTCGCCGAAATCGTGTAGAACCTCGGCCGAGCCAAGCGACAGGTCGTCTTTGATGGGATACGCGCGGAGTTGCCGTTTCTCCTCCGGCAGGCGCCCGCTCTGCGCTACGTAGAGGACCTTGGCATTCAGCGA
The DNA here is from genome assembly GCA_041740335.1 of Bryobacteraceae bacterium. Taxonomy (GTDB): domain Bacteria; phylum Acidobacteriota; class Terriglobia; order Bryobacterales; family Bryobacteraceae; genus DSOI01. The sequence goes on from JBGSME010000910.1 coordinate 2,618, forward strand.
GAACAGCAGCCCGTTCGGCCGCGTCGTGTCGAAAGTGAGGCGGTGCAGGGCGAAACCTCCACCCGGCTGGGGATCGGCGCGGTAGACCGAATCGTGGTCGAGGTCCTTGTGCGTCCGATCTTTGCTCCACGGCCCGGCTGCGCCTTCGTAAAAAGGATCGGTGAACCAAACGCGGTTTTCACCATCGACAACCAGGTCGTTCGGAATGTTGAAGCGCTTGCCCTCAAAGCCGTCGGCGATCACGTCGGCGCCGGTGGCCGTGTATCGCACCACGCGGCGGCTGTTTTCGTTGTCGCCGCCTTCGCAGGCATAGAGCCGCCCGGCGCGATCGTAAGCCATGCCGTTGGCGTGATTGGTCCCTTCTCGGAACACCTCAAGCGCGCCGGAGCCAGGGTCGAATTTCATAATACGGCTGCGCTGGATCTGCGTGTAGAGGAGGTAGGAGCCGTTCCAGACCGGCCCCTCGCTCACGTTGCCGTACGGCGGATCGAGAAGTTCAAAATTCCAAGGCATGAAGCATCTAGGATGCCACACAGCGAAGGCAGCGCCAAGCAGCATATAATCGAGCCCAATGCTCCGGCTTGGAATCGCTCTTTCATTCGCGCTGCTCCTGGCGTGGGCACAACGCCCGATCGGATCGGCGACGCTCGAGGTCGCCATCGCTGGAGACATGCCGGCGCGGATTTACCTGCGCAAAGGCAAGTCGCCTTTCCGGCTCACCCCAGTGGATGGCGTGCTCCCGTTGAAGTCCGACGTCTTCTATCGCGATCGCCCGTTTCTGCGCACGCCCGATCCGGCCGTTCTCGAAGTAATCTGCCGCGACGAGTTCCACTATCTGCTGCTCAAAGGTTCGGCGACGTTTCAGTTGCCGCCGGGCGAATACACCCTCGAAGCTTATCGCGGGCTGTTCTACACGCCGGCCGAGTCCTCTTTCATCCTGGCGCCGGAGCAAACCCGCAAGATACAACTCACCCTGAAACCCTGGAAGGGCGTCGACCCCGCCGAATGGATCTCCGCCGATGATCACATCCACCTGACCCGCGAGCGCGCCGACGACCCGTTGTTTCTGTCCTGGCTCGAAGCCGAAGATCTTACCGTGGGTAACTTTCTTCAGTTACAACGCCAGATGGACGCCGCTCCGCAGTACGGTTTCGGACTAAGCGCGGAGGCGAGGCGCCGCGCCTACGCAATCCGCTCCGGCCACGAATCGCGTAACGAGTTCTGGGGGCATATCAACATCCTCGGCCCGCGCCGCCTCACGCGCCCGCTTTCCACTGGAACCATGTACGCCAACACGGCAGAATCCTATCCGTTCCCGGCGCTGCTGTTCGCCGCGGGACGGCGCGAGGGCGGCACTGTTGGGTACGCGCATTTCTTCCAGAAACCGCAGCACAGCGCCATCCTCATGGACGCGGCGCTCGGCAATATCGATTTCGTTGAGGTATTCCAGTTCGGCGTATTGAAACTGGAGCCATGGTATGAGTTACTCAACGCCGGATTCAAAGTTACCGGCATCGCCGGCAGCGACTTTCCCGTAAATTTGAATGGACGAACCCCGTGGCCG
>JBGSME010000911.1:0-1809 GCA_041740335.1 Bryobacteraceae bacterium
ATGGCGATGGTGAAAAACAGAATCGACCAGCGGTAGGGGGCGATGGTCACCGTTTTCGGCCAGCCGTGCCACTGCGCCAGGGGACCTCGGAATACTGACCACGAGTACAGAATCCCGAGGCACACCTGCATCAAAACGGCCGCGGCTGCTTGTAGGGTTCGGCCATACCCAGATGTGGTCATTGAAGTCTGCATCGCATTGGGGTATCATATTACGTGAGGAGATGAGCGTCCTAGTCAGTTTCGGAGGAAGGAAGGCGATTTTGCGCAGCGGTGCGTGGATTTGCTGCGATCTTGCGATGGAGTCCCGCTTGAATCGGGTGACCACCGATTGGATCCAATCCACCGGCGGCCCTGGCCTTCACGACTCCGATCAGGAGAAGACCGTCGCCAGTCAGATCGCCACGCAGTTGGGGGGCCGCGTCCTTCTTCATCTGAAGAGCAACTCTCGCGAGTCCGCGCGCCGCTTCTTTGAGCAGCGCCAACTGTCGTTCACCTTCGATACGTACATTCCCGTAACAGCCCGTTCCGCCAAACGGACACGGCGTGTCCGCGCAGCTGCCGCGAGCGCCTAGCCGTCATCTATCCCGCTGGTATAATCTTCAAGCGATTGGAGACTGCTCAATGAAACTCGTTCTCTGCCTGATGGGCGCCGCTGCGCTGTTCGCCGGCGAAAATGGTTGGTTCCCGCACGAAGGCGGGTTGATGAAGTACCGCGTCCAAATTCGTTTTGGCGAAGAGCCCGACACGATGCCTGACGGATGGAAGTTTGGGCGGGTGTCGTCGGTGGCTGCCGATTCCAAGGGCGAGGTCTATGTCTTCCAGCGCGGCAAGAAAGCCGACCCGGTCGTCGTCTTTGACGCCAAAGGTAAATATTTGCGCTCCTGGGGAAAAGGCATGTTCGGCAATCCGCACGGCATGCGTGTCGATCGCAATGGCAAGGTTTGGGTGACCGACAACGGCGATCATCAGGTGATGCGCTTCACCCGTGACGGCAAACTCGAACTTACGCTCGGTGTCAAGGGCAAGGCCGCCACCACCAACGACACCTTCAATCGCCCCACTGACATCGCCTTCTCACCCGACGGCAAGTTCGTTTACGTGAGCGATGGCTACGGCAATTCGCGAGTGATGAAGTTTACCTATGACGGCAAGTTCGTGAAGACCTGGGGCACGCCGGGGACCAAGCCCGGCCAGTTCAATACCGTCCACTCGGTGGCGGTGGATTCGCAAGGCACCGTTTACGTGAGTGACCGTGAGAACAACCGCATCCAGATTTTCGATAGCGAAGGCAACTTTCTTCGCCAGTGGACCCACCTTGGCGCAACCCAAAACATCTTCATCACGCCGGACGACGAAATGTTCGTTATCACCCATCGCAACAATATCGAGAACCTGACGTACGATACGCTCGCCGGCCGCATTATGAAAATCGATCACCACACCGGACGTATCGAAGGCGCCATGGAGTCCCCTGGGCACTGGCTTCACGTTACCCCGGAGCATTTCATCTTAGTCGGATCGCTGACCGGGAACGTCTTCCGCTGGTATCCCGGCTGGCTCGACAAGGGCCTCGGCGCCGACGAGGGCCTCGCTCCGGCGAACTGATGCTTGCCGCCGCCCCGGGATCCTCATGAAATTCGCGCTGGACCGGACCCCGCTGCATGCGGGCCGTAGCGGACTTGCGCGCTACACGACGGAGCTCCACCGTGCTCTCGGAAAGGAATTTCCTTTCGACGAGTTTCACCTCCTTCATTCTCCGGCGCGCCGCTGGTGGCTCGCCGGATTGCCGCGCCTTCTCCGCCGGGAA
>JBGSME010000912.1:0-6745 GCA_041740335.1 Bryobacteraceae bacterium
GCAAGCCAGGCGCCGGGGCGCAGCCGCCCGCGCTTGGCCAACTCGATGCGGGCGCGACGGCCGAAACTGACTTGCCCAGCTACGGAGAATCGCGGTCGCACACGGGCTCCGTCGTCGATCCCGGTGCTGTTCCAAACCGAGCATCCGCCCTCACCGGAGTCCTTTCGTGACCACCAACTGCCGAGCGAGTGAACGAAGACAACCATGCGTACCTACTTCCTGGTGTTCTTCTTGCCGGCGAGTTCGGTCTCCGCGCGCTGCAATCGGGCGACAAGCTCCGAATTCGCGTCGTCGCGCTTCTGTTGCATCACCAATTCCATCTGACTCAGGCGCTGCTCGAGTTGCGTTTGCAATTCCTCCCGCGTCTTCAACTCCGCCTCGGCGCGTGCTCGCTGTGTTCGTTCAGCCGCCAACGATTCTTGCAACTCACGGATTTCCCTCTGCCAGTCCGATCCCGTCTTCGCCAAAGGGATACCGGACTGCTGCGTTTCGATCGCGCGATTGCACATTTCGATGTGACAGTTGTACTGGTCGATCGCCTCCCCGGCGCGCGCATCGGCGACGGCCTTCGCGTTGATCGCGTCGGCCAAGCACTCCGCCGCAACCCACTTGACCTGATGCATCTTGTCCCACCAGATCCAGCACACCAGCATCAGCAGCAGGATGAGCCCGGTTTCGAATGCGGCCAGGCGGAAGTAAGGATTACCCACGGACTGATTCGCCAGATTCCGGATGCGCCGCTCGATCTCGTCGCCCCACTTGACCTGGCGTGGATTGAGCGCGCGGAGGTAGAACTCGAAGATCGTCTCGCGGGATTGTGCGCGGTTCGGTGGGATTGGGCGGTAAGGCTGGCTAGGGTTGACACCGACCACGCCCGAGCCACTCTCGACCCATTGAACGGCAGGTGGCCGCGCCTTCCGATTTGTCTCCGGCGTTTGGGCGCCGGCTGAGAACGCCATCAGGGCCACAAGCGTGCATGCCAGGTACATGGCAGACTCATCCTTTCCGCGGCAGCGCGATCATCGCCGCAAGCTTTTGATCCTTGAATCGCAGGTTCGCGCCACTCGAATCCTCCCGCGACCCACGGAGTTTTGGAAACAACTTGGGTTCGAAGCATGGCACGCGGATGTCGGCCGGTGGCCTGACATGCAGGCGGCCGTGCAGCGTGCCCTGAACCGGGTCGGTCATCAGGAGTTCCAGTTTTCCCTTCCCGAGGTTCTTGATGTGGTGATCGAGCGCCCGATATTCCAGTTGCTCGCGCTCGGTCGCGCCCGTCGCTTTCTGGAATCGCTCGAATCCGAGGAAGTCCTTTCGCCATAGTTGCTGCGTACGTTTCTGTACGGGGACTTGGGACGACGCCTGCTTAAAGTACTTCGCGGTCTCCTCATCGCGTGTCTGCATCAACATCGTGGTGCCCGGGGCCGACGACACATCCTGTTGGAAGCCCCTGCCGACCTGGAGAAGCTGCGGCAAGGATTGCATCGAAAACAGAAACGCCGTATTTGTGCCGCGCGCCGTGTTCAGGATCTGCGCAAAGTTCCGGTAGCCGAATGGCGCGAACTCGTCCATCACGACCGAGAAGAGCGGCTTGTTCGCACGCCGCCGTTCGGTTTCGGACTCGTAGCGCTTGCCGACCACCAGTTGCAAGTTCTGGAGCAGCATCTTGCCCAGGGCGCGCACAGGCGCTGTGTTCTTGTTGATGTTCAGACTGACGAACAGGATCAACTCCTGGTCGATGACCTCGTTAATCGAAAGCAGGCTGTCGTAAGAACCAGTGACGACGCTCAGTTCGTCGTCCAGGAAAGTCATGCACTCGTTGAGCAGCCCCTGAATCTTCGGCACGCGATCCCGATCGCTGAACGACTGAAACAGGTTCTTCGCAGACATCTCGAAGTTGAGCCGGCGCTGCGCAGTGATCGAGGAGTTCTTATTCATCTGCGAACGGGCCAGGGCGACTTGCTCTTCGATGACGCGCTGGTCGAGCGCCATTACCATCACGTCGTAGAAATTGAACCGGCGTCCGGTGTAGTGAAGAATGCGAACGATATCGGCCAGGTAGTTCAACTGGTGCTTGGCGAAGAACTCATCGTGGAGGTCGAAGGAGCCGAACACCATCGACACTTGAGCCATGTAGTTGTCGTCGTCGGAGGCAAACGGGTTGTACTGGACCGAGAGCTCCGGGCGCGACGGGTTCAGCAGACGCAAATCGGCCATCCGCCCAGCGCGATGTATGTACGGAAGCAACGAATGGAAGAATTCCAGGTCGCCTTTTCCGTCGAAGATCACCATCGGGATCTTGTGGCGATCGTCCGGCGGGCCGACGCGGCGCATCAGGTCCTGGGTGATTATGTTGCGTAGCAGTGTCGTCTTGCCGCTGCCGGTTTGCCCGAGCACAAGGGCTTGCATCACCCTTGTATCGTCCGGCCATTTCCACGGCTTGCCGTGAACATCGTAGCCCAGCACTACCGCGTTCTCCTGCCAAGCGCGCTCGACGATCTCGCGCTCGCCTCGCGTCGGGATCGTCGGTAGTTGATTGGGCCACGCCTCCTCCCGAGCCTTCCTCGCCGTTGTCAGTTGGTAGACAGCGATGTAAGCGGCGACGGCCGCCAGCAACAGCCAAAGAGTGAACTCCAGGATCTGACGATCGTGAATGTACCAGGCGTATTTGGCGATCAGCACCAGCACCAGGTAGCCGCTGACCAGCAGGATCCAAACGAGCAACGCCGGGTTCTCTTCGATCAGGGACGGGCTGTACTTGTAGTTTGGGTTGCCATCCATGCGAGCCTCCGCTCAGTTGGCATGAAATACGTAGGCGATCAAGAACGCCATGAGCCAAATACCGAGGAGCGCCAGCACCCACTTCTTCGGGCGCCTGCGCGCTTTTTGGAAAGGGTTGCGGGGATCGAGCAGCGTATCGCCAATGAGGTTCCGCACGCCCATGTGATTGCGGTCGCGCAGCAGTCGCTCGAACTCCGCGTGTACCTGCTCGACCGTCACTGCCGTGGCGATCTCATTCTCCGGCTCGGGTCGCATAGCGGGCCTCTTCGGTCTTGAGCACCAGAAATGCGTCGACCGGTCCCCGGCTGTCGGCGGCGAACTCGATTCGCAGCAACGCCCGATCCTCAGGTGGCGCAGAGACGTCCGGTACGACGAGCCAGCCCACGCCTTCACTGCCGGGGTCGAGGAACCGGGCGGGCGATGCGTCGAGCACGTCGAGCCGAGACGCCATCCCGGCTTTGATTGACCGCGCCAATCGCTCGCCGATTTGGTTTTCGCCGAGCGGCACCAGCGAAACTGGCGCACGGACATCCGCCATTCGAAACACTGCCGGTCTTGCGGCCTGATACCCGACCGCCGACCGGTTGGCTACGCCGTACCGCAGGTAAAGGCGGCCGTTGTGCCGGTAGAGGTCGCGCAACGTCACCGCCACGCGTCCCCGGACGCCCCTCTCGCCATACAGGCGAATCGCCTTGGCCTCGGTTAACATCTCCAGCGGAAGCGGGACAGTTTTTTGAGCAGGATCGGCATCTGGCATGGGCTGTGCAACGGCCTGCACCGGAGCCTGATCTATGGCGAAATGCATCTGAGATACGCTCGCGGCGGGAACGAGTTCGTAGGAGTATCGCGCGCCGGCGGTCCAGATGAATAGGTTCGTTTGGGCGGCCTCCTCCAGCGGTTTGACGAAGACCTTGTTCTCCCGGCGCTCCACCATGAACGCGCTCTGGTTGCCAATAGCGACCATCGTCACCGGATCAGCGAGTTCGATGATAGTGAGATGATCCAGCGCGGTTTCCACGCGGACCACCATTTGATTGTTGACGGGTTGGGTCTCCACCTTTTGCGCCACTAGGCTGGCGGCGACCAAGGAAACGATCACGAAACGTTGGACCGTCCGCATTGGGCTGACCTCCTACTTGCCGGCCCGGCCAGACCCCGCGCCGTGAAGCGCGAGGTCCAGACCGATGCCCGGTTGGTTACGCGGGTTCGCCCGGCGAGACCACTTGAGGCAGTTGGCGCGTGCCGGGAAGTTCAACCTTCCCGTCGCGGATCTCACCCGTACCCGATGTGAACGGGAACGGATGCACCCACCGCACGCGGCCGCCGTCGTAGACAACCTGGCCGTCTCGCGTCACCGCCATCAGGAAGGTCATCTTCGTGTAGCTCTCGCCGTTCTCACCCGCTACGTTTTCGACGAGGAAGCAACGGCCTTCCTCGTCGATTTCCACCATGCCTTCGCTCACCTTCGGAACCGCCAGTTGGACTGGCCGCCCACCGGTTCGCTCGACAATGGCTTTCAGCAGTTCATTGGGGAACGCATAGAACGGAAGCGCGCCCGAGGCCTGCTCATTCTTCGTGCCGCAGACCACGGTGTGCAACGCCTGCAACCATCCCATGCGGTTCTCCTCTTTTCGAGCCGCCCATGTGCGCACGAGCCAGATCAACGACCGGATTTCCTCCTGCCACTGCTGGTCATACGCGCCCATCGCAGCCCGAGCCTGACAAAGAGTGTGCAGCAACTTCGACCGGCGTTCCTGGTCGTCTTTCCCCGACTCGAACGCCGCCTCCGCTTCCTGCACCGCGCCGCTGAGCAGCTTCTTCTTCTCGACGCCGGCCTGGATGGTCAGCGCCCACGCGCGGTTGAGCCGGCGGCATTCATCGGCCATCGCCTGGGTGAAATCGTGCCCCTGGACCAAGCCTCTGAATTGACCGACCGGCATCCGGTTGGTGAAGAAGTCTGTCAGTTCCTTGCGAACCAGGTTGTACATGCCGCCGATGCGATCGGTTGGCGGGCACTCGCAGCGCTCGGGCAGGTCCTTCAACGACCGTACCCGCTTCGCCCGAAGCCACAACGCCGCCGGCGACTGCTTGATCTGCTCGCGAATCGAGCGGATCTTTTCCTGGTCTGGTGTCACGCCGTGTTTCAGTTGATCCAGGGCGTTCTGCAGTTGCTCGACCAGATCGCGGTGGAGATCCTCGCGCCCAGCCGCCAGGCATTGAGTCATCAAGTCGGTGATCGAACCGATCTGATTCCCCATCGCGCCAACGGCCACTTGCGGAAGGTTCCACCACGGTGAGCGAGCCTTCTTTGCCTTGGTCTTTTCGATCGCGCCACCGCCTTTGTGGCTGAAACGATGCTCCACGAACCGCGGGAAGCGATCGCCTTCCACCACGCAGACATAGTCGAAATCGTAGTCGCCGCCGTTCTTGGCCGCGGTCTTCGAGTGGAGGGTGAACGTGCCTTCCAACTCGATCTGGTCGGCGACGATTTGGCCAGCCAAAAACTCCGATGCCGGACAACCTTGACGTTCCAACTCGTGCCCGATCAGAACCCGCGCCTCGGAGCCGGGGATCTTCGTATACGGGAGAAGGTCCTCTTTCATGCGCACCGGATATCGGACGACCAAGCCCCGGCCGGTGGCCAGTGCACTGATCGAACGGTCCTGCGGCATCCAATCGGACCCGGAGTACACCTTGCCTTCGTGCAGCGTCAAGTAGCCGTCGTCCGCCAGCGCGAACGCCGGCATCTCGAAGCCACCCGCCGTGCAGACCTTGAACGCCCAACGCGACAGAACCCGCTCCAACTGGTTGTTCACCCAAGGGTGTTGAACCAGGAATCCGGTGGGATCCGCTTTGAGCACGCCTTCGAGCACCGTTCGTTCCACCGAAGTTGCTTCGTCGTCCTCGGCGGGCATCTCATCCACCAGCGGTCGCTGCGTTTCAGAGATCCCGAGAAGCTCGAACAATCCGGTGAAGTCGCGGTCTTCGAGTGCGGCCTTCAGCTTGGCGGTCTGGGCGAGGGCGTGCGGCTTGATTTCGAGCTCGAACGAATCTTCCGGCGCGTGTTGGACCACCGTGTAGCTCGACTCGAAGTTCAACCGCCGCGAGTATTCGCGAATGCCAAGGACCATCTCGCCGGCGAACGTGCGCGCTTCGCCGGTCAGCCACGAAATCAGCTTCGAGGGGCCCTTGTATTCAGGCTTGACCGAAGAGACGGGCAGGACCACGTCGGTGTCGAGGGCATCCGCCACCTCGTCCGACATGATCTTGAACGATCCCTTGGCCTGTGTTTGTGCGAACGCGAGCCGGAACTGGTAGAAACGGCTGCCGGGCAGGCTTAGCTTGTCGAAGATCGACTTGCGTAGCCAGCCGCGGCAGTCATTCGTTCCCAGTTCATGATCGCGCACCACCGTCACGCGGCCATTCGGAATCTGCATTCTCACCTGGCAAGGCGAGACGAGAATTCCGAAGTACGTGACAGCAGCTTGCGGCCAATCGGAGAAGCGCGTGGCGAGCGGGCGCTCATAGCGGGCGTCCACCGCGTAGTACTTCCCGTTCTTGGCCGAACCCGATGCGCCGATCAGCCTGTATTCGGTGTCCTCGACGTTGAAACGCGACAGGGCGCTTTCCACCCGGGCACGCTCCACTTGGTCGAGGGGTTCCGAGGTCACGGTGACGGAGGCCACGCGAATCCCTGGGCACAGGGCTTCGAGCAGCGTGTTGTTCAACTGCGCCTGCGGGCTGACGTTCGGCATCTTACGTTCGATCTTGCCTTCCTTCGTGACCATCAGGCTGATTACCTTCAGGCCGGAATTTCTGGTGACGGATTCAATAGTTGTCATTGGGGTTTCCTCGTTCGAACGGTTGTTGATAGTGACAACAGACCGTTCGCCCGGGTTGCCCCGAACGCTTGGTTCCCCAAGATGTTGGCCTGTTGCCGAAACACTTCGTGTTTGGGCCAGGCCTC
>JBGSME010000913.1:0-2521 GCA_041740335.1 Bryobacteraceae bacterium
GCCGGCCTATGTGGGGCCATTGGGTGACTGACGGACCTGTGGTATCCTCATCCGACATATGGTGCATAAACTCCGCGCTTCATTGGCCACCACGTTTGTTGTTTTCACGACGGGAGCGTTGTACCTCACCGCGCAGCCCAATACAGTGAAACAGATCGCCGACGGGGTGTGGTTCCGGGAAGGCGATTTGAAAGGCGAGGGCCACTGCAACAACATCATCATCGAGATGAAGGACTATCTGGTGGTGATCGACGCGAACTTCCCGAGCGGCGCCCGCCGTGTGATTGAAGACGCCAAGAAGGTTTCTTCGAAGCCGATCCGCTACGTTTTCGACACGCACCACCACGGCGATCACGCCTATGCCAACGCGGTGTGGACTAAACTCGGCGCCACTACGCTTGCACACGCCAACGTGGTGAAGGAAATGGACGATCGCGAGCCGGCGCGATGGCTCGAGGCCGCCAAAGAGCGTCCGGATGTGGCTGAGCTCAATCTGCCTACGGTGGAACGGCCGAAGAAGACGTTCAAGAAGAGCCCGTTCGTACTCTCGGACGGCAAACGGCGGATTGAGTTTCATCATTTCGGATGGGCTCACACCAAGGGCGACGGATTCGCCTTTCTACCGCAAGAGAAGATCCTTTGCACCGGGGACGCGGTGGTGAATGGTCCCTATAACTTCACCGGCGATGGCAACATCGGCAACTGGCCGAACGTGGTTCGCGGCGCGCAGAAGCTTGGCGCCAAGACGGTGCTGCCGGGGCATGGTCCCCACGGCGGCTCGGAAATTCTCGATGGCGAATTGCGGTTCATGACGGAACTTCGCAACGCGGCCCTACGCTCTCACAAACTGGGCGAGAAGATCACCGATCTTGTGACGATGAAAGACGGCAAGCCGGTAGCGACGCGGGTGACTTTGCCGGGCAATGTCCGGAACTGGGTGGGCGATTTCTTTCCCGCGCAAGTGTTCGACGCGTACAAGGAAGTGGAGACCGGGAAGGCCCGCGGCGACTTGAAGCTCTGAGGCTTAGAGCCGCAGCGGATGGGTGACGACCAGCGCAGTGGCCGCGGCTGGACCCTCAGCCTTGTATCCATGGGGCTGTGATGCGTCGAAGAAGGCACTGTCGCCTTGCTCCAGCAGATGTTCGTCTCCGCTATCGGCCAAACGGATCGACAGGTTCCCGGAAACCACGTAGACGAACTCGGATCCGGCATGGAAATGAGCTTCTGAGTGGGTTTGCCGCGCGGGAAAATTTGCCATGTAGGCTTCCATCGCCTTCTCCTGCGCGGAAAAGGCGAGGCATTCGAAAAAGTAGGCCGGATCCGCAGACCCCGCCCGCTCGGGAAAACGCAAGCGCTCGGCTTTCTTCACCGTCGCGAACAGATGGCGGCCGGTGCCCTCGGTGAAGAAATGGTCCAAGCCGACATCGAATACGATCGCAATGCGAGTGAGAGTTGGAAGCGTCGGGATCAGTTTGCCGGTTTCCAATTGGGACAACATGGACGGCGAGAGCCCCGTGTGACTACCGAGATCTACGAGGGAGATCTTCTTGCGGAGCCGTAACTTGCGGAGTTTCTCTCCGATCCGATAGGCGCCGATGGCGTCGTCGAGAACGTCGTTTCCGGGGGATTTTCTCTCCATCTACATTTAAGATTACCAAGACTAAAAATTTACTGCAAGAAGTTATTGTCAGTGAATCAAATTTTCAGTATCAATGGAAATTCGGTGCTTGAGCGAGTACACTAGTTCTATGGAACTGAACCCTCACTGTTCGACTGAGACCCAGGAAGCAATTCTGATCGCGGCGGCCAGGGAAGGGGACCGCGAGGCCTTTGAAGAGCTGATCCGGCGAAACTACGATGCGTCGCTGCGCCTGGCGACTTATATGCTTCGGAACCGCGACGACGCCGAAGATGAGGTACAGACGGCCTACGGCCGCGCGTACCAGAATATAGACGCGTTTCGGGAGCAGGCCAAGTTTTCCACTTGGATCACGCGAATCGTGGTGAACTGCTGCTTGATGCGTTTGCGAAAGGTTCGGCGGGCGAAGTTTACCTCGATTGATGAGACTACAGAGGGCCACTCAATGCCGATTGAGTTAACCGACCTCTGCCGGAACCCAGAGCAGGCGACCGCGAGTAAAGAACTGCTGTTGCGGCTAACGACAGAGCTGCGGCGCATACCGCCGTTGTTCCGGGATATTCTGGAGCTGCGGGAAGTGCAGGAGTTGCCGATTCCGGAAGTGGCGGGGCGGCTGGGAATTACGGTTCCGGCTGCGAAGTCACGGCTATTGCGGGCGAGGCAAGAGCTTCGCCGCCGGATGCAAAAGCACGGATCCGGGGACATGCTCACCGCCTAGGAGGGCCGCATGCGTGTCGCCATCGTGGGAGCCGGCATCTCCGGATTGGTGTGCGCGTACCGGCTTCAGGGTAGCCATGAGGTTACTGTTTTCGAAGCGGCCGACTATGCCGGGGGCCACACGAACACGATTCGAGTTTGTGAGGACGACAGGTGGGTACCGGT
>JBGSME010000914.1:0-6124 GCA_041740335.1 Bryobacteraceae bacterium
CGGTAAGTACCGACAGACCATCTTGCGCGCGCAGCGCTCCCACCGCGGCATTGGATGGGAAACGGGCCAGCTCGGCGACGAACGCCTCGCGCGCCGGATCGGCCAGCGAAAGGTCGCCGGTAAGGTCGAAAACCGTGAGCAGCAACAAATCGTCGTCAGGACCAAGCACCTGCTTCACAGGGATTTCTTTACCGTTCACCGTGGCCCGCACCTCGATCTTCGCGTCGATCGCCTCCTCCGTCCAGAAAGGCACATGCAGAACGCGCGGACCGGCCGCCTTGTTCACTTTCGGCGGCGCAGCCAGCGCCGAGGCCGTCAGCAGGATCGCCAACGCGGCCGCAAGCATCCGCGCCCGTCCCCAAACATCACGGATTCGCCCAGTCGTCCGAAGCCGCGGCGCTCCCGTCTTGCTCCTATCGATCAAAAGCTGAACCTCAGTCCCATCTGAATAATCCGCCCCCCCGTGGACCCGATGATCTTACCCGCGTTCACGTTCGGCGCCGCCGCCGATCCGATAATCGGATCCGGATCGTTCCAAACAGCATGGTTCACAAAGTTCAAACCCACCGCGCTGAATTCCAGGCTCTGTTCCGCCGACAACGCAAAACGCTTATTCACCGAAAGATCGTGATTCTGATTCCCCGGAAGGCGAAGCGTAGGGCTGGTGCGGGCAGCGTCCCCAATCGAAAAATCGTCCGGCTGCACAAACGCCGCCGGGTTGAACCACAGTTCCGGTCCCGGATTGCTCACCGATGGATCCACTCCAGGAACAACGTTCACACGTAACCCATCGACCACTCCGCCCGTATTGTTGAACTGCGGACGCGGCGCCACCGGTGCCCCGCTCGCAACCGTAGTCACCCCGCTCAACGACCACCCCTGCACGATGTACCGCAGCCAATCGCTGTTTTGCAGAAAACGCCGATTAGGCCCGAAGGGCAGCTCATACATGTACGTGAGCGAAATCCGATGCGGGCTGTTGCTCGACGTCAACGACCATTCATTGGCGCGTTCATAGTAGTCCTGAACGCCGTAAGGACCCGAGTAGTTGTCCATCTGCTTGGAGAAATCGTACCCCGCGGAAAGCGATAGGCCGCCCGAGGTCCGCTTCTCCAATCGAAGGTATCCAACGTCGCGAGTGTAACGCCCTTCCGGCCACGAACTGTAGACGTCGAATCGCTGGTACTGCGGAAACGGCCGCAGCGAACGGTTGAACTGTTCATCGTTCAACCGGTCCCGGAATGAAAGCGCGTTCAGATGAATCGCATTGGGGTTCGATCCCGAATTACTCAGCAACAGATTCCGGCCGTCGGCGTGCGCGAACCCCGCCGTCACGGTGAACGATTCCGGCAGTTCCCGCTCAATCGAGATCGATCCCGATTGGTACGTTGGCTGCCGCCCGGTCGGCTCGATCAGATCCGCCTGCGTGTTGTTGGCCGCCTCCGGCCGAAGGTCCGGAAACACGCGCGAGTTCGTCAACCCGTTCGCCAGCACGACGGCCGGCTGCAACTGCGGGTTCAGGGAAACCCACGTCGGCGCGCCGTTGAACGCCTGCGTTCCCCACTGGCCCAGATAGATCGGAATCGCCGAATACGATCTCGCGTACGACACCCGGCCCACCGTCTTCGCGCTGCCCCGCATGTTCCACGCGATCGCGGCGCTCGGCTCAGCTTTGATCTGGAACGGTTGAAATGACCGCGCCTGCCCGTTGTGCCCGGCGACGATCAGCGCCCCGGGCCGGTTATTCACCGGATTGATTGCCGCCGCCGATACCGTCGACTGCCTGTCATACCGTTCCACGCGCGGAGTGCTCGTGTCGATGTTGAGCCCCGTACTCACCGTCAGCCCCGGCCGTACCTCCCACTGGTCGCGCAGCGAAATCTGAAACCGCGTGCGGCGGAAATACGAGGGTGACTGGACGACGCTCTGCTCGGCATAATCGGCAAGGCCCAGCAGGAAACTCGCAAACGCATGCCCTGTATTGACGATGCCCGGCAAACTCGTCAGCCCCGCCGAGAAACGGAAATTGCCGGACGGATACTGCGGCCAGAAGGAATTCACCTGCTCTCGAATCAACTGCCCCACCGCTCGGATCCGATGCGATTGCACTCGTGTCGAAAACCCATTGGTCAGCACAAACGTGTTCCGGGCGTTCCTTGACTGCGGATACGATCGGCCCATCGAAAGGTAAGGCTCAAACTGATAGCGCGGAAACGCGGCGCCTCCGTCAAGTTCGGCAAGATTCTTCGAACGATCCGTGGACGCATCGAAAGTAATGGTGTTCACGCTCCGCGCCGACAACGTAAAAACGTGCTCCAGCGAAGCACGCCGGCTGCGCCGTTCACGCGGCACCGATCCAGGATTCGCAGGCGTTGGGAACCACGGCGCCGCGCCGTCCAGCCCGTTTGAAAAGTTCAGACCGAATCCGATCCGGTGCCGCTCGCGCAGCGTGTGATCCACCCGGGCAATAATCCCATCGGCGCCGTTCTGCTCCGGCGCGACAATAAAAAAATTGTTCCGGAAGAACGGACCCGCATCCGTATTCGGCGCCGGATACTGCAGCAGCTTTTCCTGCGCCACAGGATCCAGCCGCGCCGCCGGAATCCGGTTGTCCGGAAACGGTGTTCGATTGAACTGGAGATTCTCCCGCGTGATCGGCAAGGATGAAGCAAACGCCGGATTGCCAGCCGTGCTCGCCGGATCGAACAGCGGCAGCGGATTGCCGGCCGCGTCCACCACATGTCCCCACTCGCCTGTTCGCTCCGCCATCGTCGGGATCGTTCGCAGATACGTTCGCTCGATCTTCTCGCGAACCCCTTCGTAGGTAAAACTGAAGAACGTAGCCCGTCCGCCGTTGTAAAGCTTCGGGATCACCACCGGACCAGTGATGTGAAAGCCAAACTGATTCCGGCGAAGCAAACGCTTCTCTCCCCCGCGCTGCGCAATCTCATGCGGTACCGCGTCAAGAAAATCATTGCGCAGATTTTCGTACAGCCGGCCGTGCCAGCGCGCGGCCGTCCCCGTCTTGCGCGCCGTGCGTGGCGAATCGGCTCGCAAACCCAGATTCCGTGTCTGAGTCTGAAACTCCGCAACAGCTTTTGCGAGTTCGTCCGAGACCTTCTGTTGAAGCGCCACGGCGGGCGCTACAGTCAGGGGCAATAGCAGTAGGAGTAGGCTTGCCGCCATATACATCCATTTTAAGGCCAAGGGCGTTTCCGTTCTTGCGCGCGAGTTCTGAAGATCTCCCGCGCACCCGAGCACCGAAGCCCAAACGGGGGCAGACTGCTGATTGTCGTGCGAGTGCGATACAGCAACGTGAGATTTTCGAGATGAGGGAATGACTATGTTGCAGTAGGCAGCCCCAGAAGACATTCGTTTTCCTATAGAGCCCACTGATGTCAGTCGATAGTATTCTTGCGTACCGGAAGCGTTCGCAGCCGGGCGCAACGCGAGGCTTGACCAAAGCCACCGCCCCCCCCAATTAGTCGCGCCAAGCGGCTAGAAAATGATCCGGCCCGTGGTGTGTCGATTGAACCCACGAGCCGCAGGGACTACCTCCCCTTCCGTCAGCGTCCTAGCCGGACGGGGAATCAAAAACGAACTTGGGCAGCGAATGCACGGTGGAAGCCGGCATTTGAATCGCGCAATCGCCTTTGCGCGCCACGCGCCGTAAGTGTCCGTGCAGGCACGAGCGAACGCGAACAACCACAACGAGGGAGAACAAGGCATGAGCGTATTGCGTCCAAGGAACCGGCTTGTCAATTTCCGGCTGAGCGAAGACGAGTTTGAACTATTGCGGGACTCCTGCGGGCTATTCGGCGCACGGAGTATCTCTGACTTCGCCCGCACATCGGTTCTCGATCGGCTCTCGCAGGGCGCCGGTGCGACCGAGGGAGCCGGCGCGTCAACAAACTACGCGAGCGCAGCAGCAAACCCCGTCGGACGATTGGGCAACAAAGTGGCCGAGCTCGAAATTCGCGTCGGCCAAATCCTGAACCTCTTACAAGCGACGGGGGAATCCGAGGAAGCCCCGAATCCGGTCGAAATCAACTTGCCCTCGACCGAGATGGCCGGGTCGCGAGAGATGCAAGAACGGTACTGACCGGACGCCGTCGAGCGGCCGTCGATTTGGGACGGAAGAACTTCAGACAGTGATTCAGAGGAGGAACCATGCGTCGTTTTGTGACTGTGCGTCTTTTTGCGGGCTTTTCTTTAAGTATGGCGCTGGCCGCCGCGGCGGCCATTGCCCAGATTGTTCCGGTTCCGGCGAATCTGCCGGTGCAGAAACTCGGACCCCATGACCTGATCGAGGTGACCGTCTATGGCGCCCCGGAACTCTCGCGGAGCGTTCGCGTCGGCGCCGATGGCAAGATCCGGCTTCCTATGCTCAAACAATCGGTCACCGCGCAGGGCACCTTCCCCGATCAGTTGGAGGCGACCGTCGCTGCGGCGCTCGGCGCCGAGCAACTTCTAGTAGAACCGGTGGTCACCGTCAGCATTCTGGAGTACGCCAGCCGCCCGATCAGCGTCGCCGGCGCAGTGAAGAAGCCGGCAACGTTTCAGGCTGTCGGCGCGACAACCCTGCTCGACGCGTTGACCCGGGCCGAAGGGCTCAGCGAACTGGCCGGTCCCGAGATTCTGGTGACACGCCGCCAGCGGGGCCCCGACGGTGAGCCCATCAGCCTCGTGCAGCGCATCCCCGTGAAAGGGCTGATCGACACCGCCGACCCGGATCTTAACGTTCGCCTGCAGGGTGGCGAAGAGATCCGGGTACCGGAGGTCAGCAAGATATTCGTTGTCGGCAACGTCCGCAAGCCCGGCTCCTATCCGGTGCAGGACGCCTCAGATACCACCGTCTTGAAGATGCTGGCCTTGTCGGAGGGCCTCATGCCGTTCGCCAACAAACAGGCATTCATCTACCGTAGGGAGTCAGCCTCGGGCGCCAAAAACGAAATCCCGATCGAACTGCGAAAGATCATGGATCGCAAATCGCCGGATGTTCCGCTGCAGCCCAACGACATCCTGTATGTGCCCGACAATCGCGGACGCCGGGTTGGATTAACCGCGCTCGAAAAAATCGTGTCGTTCGGAGCGGCAACCGCCAGCGGCATCCTGATCTGGAAACTGTAGCCGGAATTCGGCCAGCGCCCTCCACTCAAACTACGTCCGAAGTCCAGAAACTCAGTCACTCCTGACTCTCATAAGCCCTGACTCTCAGCAACGAGGATACCTATGCCCAAGGAACCAAACAACGCACTGGCGGCCCCGATCGAGCACCGCCTCTCGCCGGTCTTTCCGCCGATGAGCCTTTCGCCGATGACTCTCCCGACGATGACAATGTCCGGAGGCTTCCCGCCGCTGGAGGCAGCCGATGGAGACGGCGCCGCCGTGCCCCTCTCTCACTACCTGTGGATCCTAAAGCGCCACCGCTGGAAGATTCTGGCATTTGTAGCCACAATCACGGTGGCTACCTGGCTCATATCCTCACGGATTACGCCGGTCTACGAGTCCACCGCAACGGTGGATATCGATCGCCAGTCCCCGCAGGGCGTCATTGGTCAGGATGCTTCGCGCACCCCGCTCAACGACTCCGATCAGTTCCTGGCGACGCAAATTTCCCTGATTCAGTCCGACTCGGTCCTGCGCCCGGTAGCGGAAAAGTACCGGCTCCTCGAACATGAAGGCCTCACCCAGGCTGGGCAAGCAACCTCGCCCACCCGCCAGGAAGATGCGCCGGTCTTGCTCAAGAAGCTCAAGGTCAGCCGCCCTCCCAATACCTACCTGCTCAAGATCAGCTATCGCTCCCCCGAGCCGCAGTTGGCGGCAAAGGCGGCCAACGCCGTTGCACAGTCCTACCTGGAGCACACCTACAACCTCCGCATCCGTTCTTCGGCCAGTCTGTCTTCGTTCATGGAGAAACAACTCGACGAACTGCGCGCCAAGATGGAGCAGTCCTCCTCAGCCCTGCTGCGCTTTGAGCGGGAACTTAACGTCATCAATCCAGAGGAAAAGACCAATATCCTCTCGGCGCGCCTGTTACAACTCAACACCGAGTACACCAACGCCCAAGCCGAGCGCGTGCGCCGGGAATCGGTCCGGAATTCAGTCGCCGGAGGCGCCCGGC
>JBGSME010000915.1:0-3102 GCA_041740335.1 Bryobacteraceae bacterium
GAGAGGTTGAGGATAGGATCGCCGCTCGAGCGGAAGGGAACGCCCTGATAGGACGTGGGGAGGAAGCCGCTGCTCCAGAGCGCTGCGCCTCCTCGGGGACCACGGGGACCGGATTGAAGAACGACGAAGCCGGGCAGGTCCTGCGATTCGCTTCCGATGCCATAGGTAACCCAGGAACCGATGCTGGGACGGCCGGTGCGCACCGAGCCAGTGTTGATGAACAGCTTGGCGGGCCCGTGATTGAAGTTTTCGGTAGAGAGTCCGCGGACGAACGATATGTCGTCGGCGACGCCGGCGATGTTGGGGAGGAGCTCGGAAAAGTAGATACCGTTTTTGCCGTGGCGGGTGAACTTGCGGCGGGATCCGAGGAGCTTGGGCGGATTCTTGGAAAAGGTATCCATGAAGGCAAAGCGCTTGCCCTTGAGGAGGGACTCGGGTGCGACCTTGCCGTCGTATTTCTGCAGCTCCGGCTTGTAGTCGAACAGTTCGAGCTGGCTGGGTCCGCCGCATTGAAACAGGTAGATGACGCGATCAACCTTGGCGGGGTGGTGGAGATTTTTGCCTAGGGCCGAGCCGCCGATTAGGGAGGCCAGGGCCATCTTGCCCACTCCCACGCCGCAATCGCGGAAGAAGTGGCGTCTGGTGCGGGCGCGAGTAAATTGGTCTTCGAATGTCATGGTCGTGTCACGAACTCATCGAGGTTGAGCAGGACGCGCGAGACGGCGGCCCACGGGTTGGGATAACGGGAGTCCTTTTGGACTTGAAGGAACCGCAGCATACGTTCCTGTTCGGCTGGACGGGGCGCGCGGTTGAGGGCAAGCAGGTAAGCGGCGCGGAGCTTGGCGGGGTCGTCACCGGCGGTGGCTTCGATGCGCTTCCCAAGCGCTTCGGCGAATTCGACGGAGGCTTCGTCGTTCAATTGGGTGAGCGCCTGCAGGGGCGTGTTGGAGCGTACGCGGCGGGTGCAGCTCACGGTGGAGTCAGGCGCGTCGAATACGATCAGGGAAGGGTGCGGCGCGGAGCGCTGGAAGAAGGTGTACATGCCGCGGCGATAACGGTCCTCACCGGTGGATGTTTTCCATTCGCGGCGGACCTGGGTGACCTGATAGACGCCGGGAGGGATGGGCGGATAGACGCTGGGTCCGCCGATTTTGGGGGCAAAGAGGCCGCTGGCGACGAGGGAGGAATCGCGGACGACTTCGGCGTCGAGGCGCAGGCGGTTCTGGCGGGCGAGGAGCTTGTTTTCCGGGTCGGCGGCGGTGAGATCTTCGCGTAGACGGGAATCCTGACGGTAGACGGCCGAGAGTACGATCATGCGGTGCATGGCCTTCATGCTCCAACCGCTGTCGATGAACGACGCGGCGAGGAAGTCCAGCAGTTCGGGATGGGTGGGTTTGTCGCCGACGGTACCGAAGTCATTTTCAGTGCCGGCGAGGCCAGCGCCGAAGTAGCGCTGCCAGATGCGATTCATGGTGACGCGGGGGGTGAGCGGCTGGCGTTTGTCGACGAGCCAACGGGCAAAGTCGAGGCGGCTGGGTTTGGCGGGCGCGCCGGCGAGCGGAGGCAGAATGGAGGGCACGCCGGGTTCGACGTTACTGCCTTTGCGCGTGAAATCACCATTGAGATGGATATAGCTTTGGCGCGGGGTTGGGAGTTCGCGCATGATCAAAGTGGAAGTAACTTTGGGCTCGCGCTTGCGTAGGTTGCCGACGTTGGCCTGGCGCTCGAGGAGACCAGGGTCGGTTTTGGCGGCAGCCGTGTCGAGTGATTTCTTGTAGGCTTCCAGCTCGGCTTGGAGGGCTTTCAACTGGGCCTTATGAGCGTCGCGGCGGGCTCGCTCCTCGGGTGTTGCGAGGTCGAGAAAGGGCCGGTTGAATTCCTTGCGGTCGGCTTCTTTGTCCACTTCGTCCACGCTATTGAGGAAGGCGAACAACTGATAGAACTCGCGCTGGGAGATAGGGTCGTACTTATGATCGTGGCAGCGTGCGCAGCCGACGGTGAGGCCGAGGAAAACGGCGCCGGTGGTTTGGACGCGATCGGCGACGGCTTCGACGCGGTACTGTTCGAAGTCGATGCCGCCTTCGTAGTTGGAAGGGGTGTTGCGGTGGAAGCCGGTGGCGATCTTCTGTTCGACGGTGGGGTTGGGAAGCAGATCGCCGGCGACTTGTTCGATCACGAACTGGTCAAACGGCATGTCGCGGTTGAGAGCCTGGATGACCCAGTCGCGATAGGGCCACATTTCGCGAGGGGCGTCGATGGTGTAACCGTCGGAATCGGCGTAGCGGGCGAGGTCGAGCCAGTGGCGTCCCCAGCGCTCGCCGTAGTGAGGCGAGGCAAGGAGCTGCTCGACAACGCGATCGTAAGCGTCGCCGCGGGTATCCTTTAGAAACGCTTCGAGCTGGGCCTCGGTAGGCGGCAGACCGGTGAGATCGAGGTGGACGCGGCGAAGGAGAGAGCGGCGGTCGGCTTCGGGAGACATCCTCAGCCCTGCTGATTCGATGCGGGCGAGGATAAAACGGTCAATGGGAGTCTTTACGAGATTCGCGGCGGTGACCTTTGGAGGATCCGGGTGCGTGACGGGTTGGAAGGCCCAATGATCGGCGCCCGGGCGTTTGGACTTGTGCAGGGACTCAGGCATCGGGAAGCCCTGGGCGACCCATTGCTCGATGGCGGCGATCTGTTCCGGCTTCAGCTTGCGGCCGGGAGGCATTTTGAGGTCGCCTTCCTGGCGGATGGCAGCAACGATGTTCTCGGCGGCGGGTCCGCGATTGCCGCCTTTGCGGATGGAATCGAGGGTTTCGAGCGACAACCCGCTGGTGAGCTTTTTGTCGGAATGGCACGGCAGGCAGCTGGTGCGGAGGACGGGGCGAACGGTGGATTCGAAGAGCGCCAAGCCGTCACCGGCATTCTGAGCGGCGAGAGGTAAAGCGACAGCGAGAGACAGAAGGGCCTGTGCGGGGAAGGCTCGGGTCATGCTGGCCTTCATTTTACACCCCGCTCTGCTGCAAAAGTTTTGCGACCAGTGCGGTCCAGCCGGTTTGGTGGCTGGCGCCCAGGCCTTGGCCGGTGTCGCCGTGGAAGTATTCGTAGAAGAGGATATGG
>JBGSME010000916.1:0-2268 GCA_041740335.1 Bryobacteraceae bacterium
GCGGCGGCGGCGTTGGCGGGCGGTGTGCCGGACTTGCCGCACGAGGCGAGACAGACGATGACGGCCGTCAGGACGAAAACCGGGCGGAGAGGGAATCGATACATTGCCTATTTACCAGGATACTTCCGTATTGGCACCCGGCCCGAGGCGGCGGCAACGAAGCCCCCGCTTAGCGGATAAGGCGCGCGGCCAGATTATTCTCGCCGCCGACGTCAGTGGGACGGAAGTCGCGACCCTGGAAAAAGTAGGTCAACTTCGTGTGGTCGAGCCCGATCAGCCCGAGCATGGATGCATGCAGATCGTGCATGGTGACCTTGTCCGTCGCGGCCTTGAAACCGATCTCGTCGGTGGAACCGATCACCTTCCCCCCGCGAATGCCGCCACCGGCCATCCACACGGTGAAGCCGTACGGATTATGATCGCGGCCGTTGCGATTGCCGCCGCCCGATTCCGCGCCGTCGGTGAACGGTGTGCGCCCAAAATCGCCGCCCCACACAACGACAGTGCTTTCGAGCAGCCCGCGCGATTTCAGGTCCGCCAGCAGCCCCGCGATCGGCCGGTCCACTTTGCCCGCCATGAATTCGTGATTCTGGTCGCACTCGTTATGACCGTCCCAGCCGACCTCGGCGCCCTTCTTGCCCCCCGAGTAGAGCTCAATGAAACGAACGCCCCGTTCCACCAGACGCCGCGCCATCAGGCACTGCGTTCCGAACTCGGCCGTACCAGGTTTGTCGATGCCATAGAGCTTGCGCGTGGCTTCGGTTTCGCGCGCCAGATCCGCCACTTCCGGCACCGACATCTGCATCTTGAACGCCAGTTCATAGGCGGCCATCCGCGCGTCAAGCTCGGTGTCGCCGGGGCGCGGCTCACGATGGCGATTGTTATAGAACCGCAGCATGTCGAACATTTCCGACTGCTGCTTCTCGCTGATCTGTTCCGGCCGGTTCACGTTCAGGATCGGCGGACCTTCGCTGCGCAGCACCGTGCCCTGATACATCGCCGGCAGGAATCCCGATCCGTAAGCGGGCGCGCCGGCTTTGATGCCCCCATCGAGCATTACTACGTAGGCCGGCAGATTCTCGCTCTCGCTACCAAGCCCGTAGACCACCCATGAGCCCATGCTCGGCCGCCCAATGCGTCCCCATCCAGTGTTCATCCACGTTTGCCCGGTAACGTGGGTGAAGCCGTCATGATGGCACGATCGGATCACGGCGAGATCGTCGGCGTGTTGGGCGACGTTCTCGAACAGGTCCGAGATTTCAAGACCCGATTGGCCGCGCTTTCGGAACTGGCGTGGCGACGCCATCAACGGAGCCTTTTCCACCTTGGTGAATTGGAAATCGGCCTTGCCGAAGCTGGGCGGAACCGGCTGGCCGTGGAGTTTGGTCAGCAGCGGCTTGGGGTCGAACGTGTCGAGATGGCTCGGTCCACCGTGCATGAATAGGAAGATGACGCTTTTGCCCTTGGCGGGGAAATGCTGCGGCTTGGCGGCAAACGGGCTCGCGTCGCGCGCCAGTAACGTCGATGCGGCCATCGCGCCGAAACCGAGTCCGCTCTTCTCCAGGAACTCGCGCCGGGACGCGGCATAGAGGGTCTTGGGGCAGTAAGTCATAAGTTAGTCCACGTACAGAAACTCATTCATGTTGAACACTACCAAGCAAAGCCGTGCCAACGAGGACTCGTCTTTCATCGCCGCCGCGGCGCGCGCACGTTCTTCTTCGTCCGGCGATCTCCCGAGCGCGATCCGCCACAGCGCGCCCACCGGATCCGCGCTGTGTTCCCGCAGCAGCCTCTTCGCGAAGAACCCGGCCTGGCGCACCGAAAATCCCCCATTGATCAGCGTGAGCGCCTGGGGCGCCACCGTGGTGCTGTCGCGGCGCGAGCAACTTACGGAAGTTTCCGGCGCGTCGAAGGTCGACAACATCGGCAGCGGGAACGTCCGCTTCACGTACAAGTAAACGCTGCGGCGATCCTGCTCGGCGGGGTCCAGCGCTTCCGGCCATTGATTGCGCGACCACATCACGGTGTACTCTTCTTTGCTGAGCGGCGGAATCACCGGCCGCCCGCCCATCTTCGTATTCAGATTGCCGGCGGCGGAGAGCATGGAATCGCGCAGGCTCTCGGCGTCCACGCGTTGCCGGTTGCCGCGCCAAAGGAACAGATTCTCCGCGTCGATAGCGGCGTTGGCCGCATCGTGCGCGCTTGACCGGCGATAGGTCTCGGAGAGCAGGATCCAGCGATGCAGCTTCTTCACGCTCCATCCCTGCG
>JBGSME010000917.1:0-4062 GCA_041740335.1 Bryobacteraceae bacterium
TTGCGCCGGAGGGCCAGCGCACCTGGATGTTCGCTTTCGACGAAGCGTTGAGGCCGGCGTAGACGATGGAAACGCTGGAGGAGGCGTAGCCGACGCTGGTTGATACGGGCCAGTGCTGTGTTTGCCCACCGGCGGTAATTCGTACGTCGGCACCGATGCCGTCGCGATTGCTGCGGGAGCCTTGGAGGCGTACTCCGAGCCAATGGCGGTCCGCTCCGTACTCGTTTTTGTAAAATACGGGCTCGCCGTTCAAGCGTGTGACGACGACGTCGATGCGGCCGTCGTTGTCGAGGTCGCCGAAGGCTGCGCCGCGATGTTGGGCTGGGGATCCGACGCGAAAGTCCTCGAAGGTGCCGTCGGCTTTGTTGAGGAGGAGTTGGTTCGGCTGTTTGGAGGCGCGGCTGGAATAGACTTCGGTATTATCCTGCACGTCTCCGTTGGCGATGAAGATGTCCTTTCGGCCGTCGAGGTCGAAATCGTAGATGCCGGCTGACCATCCGCTGTGGGCGATGGTGGCTGCGCCGATGCGGCTGCGCCAGGTGATATCGGCGAACAGGCCTTGGCCGAGATTGCGAAACAGGGGGAAGGTTTCGTTGGCGAGGGCGGTGAGAAAGAGATCGGGGCGGCCGTCGCCGTCGATATCCTTGAAATCGGCTCCCATGGATGAGACGGCCTTGCCGTCATCGGTGAGAGCGATGCCGGCCTCGATGCCGACTTCGGAGAAAGCGCCGTTGCCTTGGTTGTGGAAGAGAAAATCGGGCAAGGCGTCGTTGGCGACATAAATGTCGAGGAGCCCGTCGTTGTCGTAGTCGGCGACGGCGACGCCCATTCCCTTGCCGGTGTGTGCGGCGATTCCACTTGATTTCGAAACGTCGAGGAAGGTGCCATCGCCATTGTTGCGGTAGAGGTGGTTGGGGAGGCCATCGTAGTATTTGGGATGGCAGTAGGTGCGGAAACCGGCTTTGGCATCGCCACAGAAGGGTTCATTAGCGGGATCCCATTTGCAGTAGTCGACGACGAAGAGGTCAAGATCGCCGTCGTTATCGTAGTCGAGCCAAGCGGCGGAGATGGACCAAGTGGTTGAGGCGAGTCCGGCGCGGGCGGTGACGTCTTCAAAAGCGCCGTTGCCGCGATTGCGGTAGAGGGTTCGGAAACCGACGCCTAACACGAGCAGGTCGGTATGACCGTCGTTGTCGAAATCGGCGGCGGCGGATCCCATTGCGTAACCTTCGCCGCGCAGGCCGGCTTTTTCGGTGACGTCTTCGAAACGCCAGCCGCGGCGATTGCGGTAGAGGCGATTGGACCATTCCGGACCGGATTTTTTCAGTGACGGCTGGGGGGCTCCATTAGTAAAGAATACATCCATGAATCCGTCTTTATCGAAGTCGAGCAGTGCGACGCCGCCGGGCATGGTTTCGATTTGGTGCTTTTGCGGCGTAGCCGCATTACGAAGTGTAAATCCAGTCTTTACATGCACTTGTGTTAATTGGGCTATAACTGCTTGCTGTGCAATGACCTGGATCAATAAGATTGTCCGGCAAGCGTTTCGGCTCTTTCGAAACCACATTTCTTCATGTTATTATCCCAGGGAAATCGATCGGGATGGCGGGCAGCCGCCGTTCTCAAAAAGGGGTCATCTGTGAGGTCAATGCACCACACCAAGTTACTGGCCGTGTGCCTGTTCGCACTCGGCACAACCTTCGCACAAGAATTCCGCGCCACGATTTCGGGTCACATCTATGACTCGAGCGGCGCTGGGGTTCCGAATGCAAAAATCCAGGCGATCAATACGGCGACGGCGGAAACGTCGAATGCCACGTCTGACAGTTCGGGTTCGTACACGATTCCGTTCCTGCGGCCGGGCGGGTACAAATTGACTGTCGCCGCAGATGGGTTCAAGCATTACAATCGCGAAAACATCACGATGCAGGTGGGGCAGATCGCTGGTATCGATGTCAGCCTGGAAGTGGGGGCGATGACGGAGTCGATCAGCGTGACGGCGGAGGCGGCGCTGCTCGAAACGCAGACGGCGTCGCGGAGCGGCGTGGTGAACACCAAGCAGGTGGCTGAGCTACCGCTGAATGCCCGGAATCCGTTCATGCTGGGGACGATGATGCCCGGTGTGGTTTTCCGGGGCGCGGCGATCTGGCAGCGGCCGTTCGACAACGGTGCGATCGCGCAATGGTCAGTGAATGGCGGGCGGCAATCGAACAACGAGTTCATGCTGGACGGCGCGCCGAACAATGCACAGGCTGGCGGCAACAACATCGCGTATGTGCCGATTGTGGATGCGGTGTAGGAGTTCAACGTGCAGATGAATTCCTATGACGCGCAGTATGGCAAGACGGGAGGCGGCGTATTCAACGTAGTGCTGAAGAGCGGTACCAATCAGTTCCACGCGACGGGGTGGGAATTTCTACGGCGGAAGTTCTTAGATGCAAATACCTTCCAGGGCAATGCGGTGGGCGGCACGCGGGCCAACCATATCCTGGATCAGTACGGGTTCCAACTCGAAGGTCCGCTGTACATTCCGAAGTTACTGACGAAGTCGTCGCGCACGAAGGGTTTCTTCCTTGGGAGCTTTGAGAACTACCGGGAAAACACGCCGAACCCGCTGACCAACTCCTATCCGGAGCAGGAAATGCGAAGCGGTGACTTTTCGAAACTGCGGAACGCTTCGGGCCAGCCGGTGATCATCTACGATCCGCTGAACGCGCAGGATCCGAATGGGAACCCGATCCGGTCGCCATTTCCGGGCAACATGATTCCGGCGAATCGCATCAACCCGGTGGCGAGGGCGCTGACAGCCTTCATGCCGGTGCCGAACTCGCCGACGCGGGCGGGGCAGGCGTACTCGACGTCGAACTTCCTGCTTCCTGACTACGTGAACCATGACAAGTTCTACAATCTGATTTTGAAGTTTGACTTCAACTTTGGCGACCGTCACCGCGGATTCTTCCGGCACGCGTCAAACGACCGCACCGAGGATCGGGCGGTGAACGGGATCGACAACGCGGTGGGCACCGATGGTCAGCAGCCGTTCCAGCGGATCAACGACGCCTACGTGGCGGACTGGGTTTGGACGGCCGCGCCGACGACGGTGGTCAACGTTCGCGCCTCTTACAACCGGTTCATCGAGAAGGGGCTCGGCCGCGCCAACGAGGGCTTTGACCTGACGTCGCTCGGGCTGCCATCGAGTCTGGTTTCGCAGCTGCCGGGGCCGACCTTTTTCGGCCGGTGGGAATTCACGGGTTACTCGAGCCTGGGGCGCTACCAGAGTATCAACATCACGAATAACTACAGCATCCAGAGCAGCGTAACGAAGATCATCGGCAGCCATACGACGAAGATGGGCCTCGATCTGCGCCGGGTTCACTATATCCAGCAGAACACCGGTAACATTCTGCAGTTCACCAACAATAAGAACTATACGCAGCGGACGTGGAATCAGGGTGACGCGGTTTCCGGGGATGGATTCGCGAACTTTCTGCTGGGTACGCCTACGGGAGGCGGCGTAAACGTACCTTTGTTCCCATTCAACCGGCAGTGGTATGTGGCTCCCTATTTCCAGGACGACTGGAAGGTGTCGCGCAAGCTGACGATGAATCTTGGCCTGCGGTGGGACTACAACGGTCCTCCGGACGAGAAGTACAATCGCATGAATCGAGGGTTTGATCCGACGCAGGCGACGCCGCTTTCGCAGTTGCCGGGCCTTTCGAATTTGCGCGGCGGGCTTCGTTTTGTGGGCGCGGATGGGCAGCCGACGATTGCGGCCAAGCGCGACCTCAATAACTGGCAGCCGCGGGTAGGCGCGGCGTATCAGTTGACCGATAAGCTGGTGATGCGGGGCGGCTATGGACTGTACTATTTGAATCCGGATAATAACTTCCTGCAATACTCCGGGTACTCTGTATTTACAAACATTGTGGATACGCTCGATGGCGGCCGGAACCCGATTCAGGGATTGCTCTCCAATCCATTTCCGGGCGGCTTCAATCTGCCGGCGGGATCCAGCCAGGGACCGCTTACGTTTGTGGGGAATAATACGGCGTGGTTCGACCC
>JBGSME010000918.1:0-4830 GCA_041740335.1 Bryobacteraceae bacterium
GGCTGATTCCGCGAATCGATGAGGTACCGTTCAGTTCCGAGACGCGGCGGATGACTACGGTCCACACGCGGGAGGGGTGGCCCAGGGGCGTGGCGGAGCCGGAGGGCGACACGGATTTGCCGGTGGCGTTTGTGAAGGGCGCGGTGGATGTATTGCTGGGGGAGGTGGCGATGGTGCGTGTGGATGGCCGCGACGTACCGATGACGGGGGAAGCGCGGGAGCGGCTGGAGGCGCAGCACGACGACCTTGCGCGGCAAGGGATGCGAGTGCTGGGGATGGCTGTGCGTGTGATTCCGGCGACTGGGGTGTCGCGCGAACATTTCGAAAAACACCTGACGTGGTTGGGTATGGCGGGGCTGATGGATCCGCCGCGGCCGGAAGTGAGGGGAGCGATCGAGGAGTGCCAGCAAGCGGGGATCCGGCCGGTGATGATTACGGGGGATCATCCGATCACGGCGGGGGCGATTGCGGCCGAGATCGGGTTTCCGGACAGAAGAGTGTTGACAGGGCGGGAAGTTGAGGGGATGCCGGTGGAGGAACTGGCGGCGGCGGTGAGCGATGTGTGCGTGTATGCGAGGGTGAGCCCGGAGCATAAGTTGCGGATCGTGGACGCGATCCAAGCAAACGGCCGGATTGTGGCGATGACGGGGGACGGAGTGAACGATGCGCCGGCTTTGAAGAAGTCGACGATTGGGATCGCGATGGGGCAGGGAGGGACGGACGTGGCGCGGGAAGCCTCGGATATGGTTTTGCTGGACAACAATTTCGCGACGATCGTGGCGGCGGTGAAGGAAGGGCGGGTGATTTACGCGAACTTGCGGAAGTTCGTGGAGTTCCTGATTACGTGCAATACGGGGGAATTGTGGGTGATGCTGGCCGGTCCGGTGATGGGGATGCCGATGCCGCTGCTGCCGCTGCAGATTCTATGGATGAACTTTGTGACGGATGGACCGCCGGCGTTGGCATTGGGAGTGGATCCGGCGGAGCCCGGGGTGATGAGGCAACCGCCGCGTCCGGCCGGGGAGAGCATTCTCGGGGGAGGGTTGGGGTGGCGAGCGATATCGAATGGAGCGCTGCTGGGAGCGACGACGCTGGGGCCGGCGTATCTATGGTGGCAATGGGGATGGGAGAGCTGGCAGACGTTGTTGTTCACGTCGCTGACGCTTTCGCAGCAGGCGCTGGCGCTGGCGTTGCGATCGGAGCGGGAGCCGCTGTGGCGGTTGGGGATATGGTCGAATCCATGGTTGCTGGGGTCGGGGGTGTCGGCAGTGATCCTGCAGATGAGTGTTGTTTACGTGCCGGCGATGCAGGAGGTGTTCGGGACGGTGGCGTTGACGGGACGGGAGATGGGGTTGTGTTTCGGGCTGAGTCTGATGGGGTTGGCGGGGGTGGAACTGCGGAAGCGGTTGGGGTGGTGATTTAGCGGAACAAATTGAGATCGACGGCTTGGCCCATCGCGGCGTAGCCGGCGTCGCTGGGGTGGAGACGGTCGCCGCCGTCGTAGGCATCGAGGATGCGTGCGGGATTGGATGGGTTGCGAACGGCCTTGTCGAAGTCAATCACGCCGTCGAAAGCGCCGCTCGAGCGGATCCATTCGTTGACGGCCTTGCGCTTGGTGTCTTTCCCGGGTGAGTAGTAGCCGGGGAAGACGGTGCCCTCGAAGGGCGTGATGGTGCCGCCGAAGATTTTGAGTCCCTTTTCGTGAGCGCGCTCGATCAACTGGCGGAGGCCCGCGATGAGGTCATCGGCGGAGACGGTTTCCTGGGCTGGAGCGGAGGTGCCGGGGTGACCAATGTCGTTGATGCCTTCGAGGACGATTACGTAGCGAACGCCGGGGACGGAGAGGACATCGCGATCAAAGCGGGCGAGGGCGTTTACACCGAAGCGAGGGCTGGCGGGTACGGCGTCGTGGAGGATACGGTTGCCGCCGATGCCGGCGTCGACGACTGCAAGTTTCCTGTTGGCGGAGTGGAGCCGATTGGCAAGAATATTTGGCCACCGGCGATTGGCGTCGATGGTGGAGCGTGCGCCGTCGGTAATGGAATCACCGAATGCGACGACGACGCCGGTTTTTTCAGGCGCCAACACATCGACACTGGTGAGGAAAGCCCAGGAGGTGATGGTGGTGGCGCTGTTGTTGCGAGAGGGTGCTGAGACGAGGTTTCCGGGGGCTGTGTAGGATGTCTGCTGCGCGGCGTAGTGGATGCCGGCGGCGAGTGTGGGGCCGGGAAGGAAGAGGCTGATGGCGAGGTCGGCGGCGTCTGGGAAGGAGAGGGAGACGGGGTCACTCCAGACGATGGCATCCCGCGGGATGGTGACAGCGGGGCGGGAACTGAAGGTCAGGGTCCGGGTGGAGGCGGGGACGATTTCCGAGCCGGAGGATCGAAGGGCGATGGTAGCGGCGGCGATGCGGACCTGTTGATTGCCGTAGGCGTTCGAGAGGCGGACGCGGACGGACTTGCCTCCGATGCTGGTGTGGACGATCTGGCGGATTGTTTGATTGTCGAAGGCGAGATTGGCCTTGCGCAGCGCGGCCTCGTCCATGAGCGGGGAGGGGCTTGCGGCCCAGGTGGCAACCCAGTGGTCGCGTGCGGCGAGGGGCGCGGCGAACAGGACGAAGCCAAGTAGGAGAAGCGCGGGGCGGTTGTGTTGGGATGTCATTCGTTGGTTGAGATGCTACTGAAGCCGGTGTAGGAGTTCCTGGCCGTTGGCGAGACGGCGGATGTTTTCGGCGATATCGTCGATGCGGCCTTCGATGGTGGGGCGGGTCCAGCCGGAGATGTGCGGCGACATGAGGACATTGTCGAGTTCGTGAAATGGAAGCGCGGAGGGGTGCGTGGGGAGGTTGGGATCGGCCGGGTATTGATACCAGGTGTCGATGGCTGCGCCGGCGATACGGCGGAGGCGGAGCGCATCATAGAGGGCTTGTTCGTCGACGACGGGGCCGCGGGTCATGTTGATGAGGAACGCATGGGGGGCCATGCGGGCGAAGACGGCGGGTCCGATAATGCCGCGGGTTTCCGGGGTGAGCGGGCAGGCGGGGATGACGAATGCGGCGTCGGGAAGGCGATCGAGCCAATGGTCCCAGGAAATCACTTCGTGGAAGTGGGGGCGAGGGGCCGGCCGACGTGAGACGCCGATGAGGTGCATGTCGAATGCGGCGGCGCGGCGGGCGATTTCGAGGGCGATGTGGCCGAGGCCTGGGATGAGGGCGGTTTGGCCGCGGAGTTCGTTGAGGGTGGGACTTTCGCCCCAGATGCAGCTTCCGTCCCATTGGCCGCTGCGGAGAGCGCGATCGAAATGAGCGGGGCGGCGGGAGAGATAGAGCATGGCCATGAGGGTCCATTCGGCGATGGCGGCTTCATGGTGGAAGGTGTTGGCGGCCATGACGCCGGGGGGGAGCTGTGTGAGGTCGAGCCCATCGATACCTGCGCCGGAGGCCTGGACCAGTTTGACATTGGGCGCGCGGGCGAGGAGGGCATTGGTGAGGGGCCAACCGACGATGACGTGGGCGGCGGCGAGATCGGCGGCGTGAATGTCGAGGAGGCGGGGATCCGGGATGGCGGTGAGATGAAACGAAGGCCCGAGGAGGCGATGGAGTGCATCGCGGCAACCGGCGGCCATTCTTCCGAGAAGAACTATATTCATGATGAGCTAGAGGAGTTCCTCAAGGCGGTCGGCGAGGTAGGTCTCGTCGATGAGTTCGAGTTTTCGGGTATGGGAGTCGTAACAGCGCCAAGCCCAATTGTTGCGATCGAGGCAGTAGTAGAGCAGATGGTCCTTGATCTCATCGTGTTCGAGCATGTCCTGGTTGAACCATCGGACAGCGCCTTCGAGGGTGTAAGGGAGGCGGAGGTCCTCTGTGGATTCCATTTCGGGAGTGCTTTGAAAGGTGAATTGAACGACGCGTCCGCTGACGCCGACCTGGATGAGTTGCACGTGGGCATCGTCGAAGCCGTCGATTGAGAACGCGGGTGGGGAGACCTCGAGTTTGATGGATTCCGAAATCTGATTGACGCGGTCGACGAAGGCGGTGCAGATGGAGTGAAGTTCGGTGGCGGCTTTTTGGCGGAGGGTTTCGAGTTCCAGCTCGCGCGCCAAACGTGTCCGATCGCGCTTGTCCATAGCTTCGAGATTGCGGGCGAGCCTTTTGAAGCGCTCCTCGGGGTTGCGACCGAACACGGTTTTGCCAGTATCGCATGAGTTGCGTGGCGGCCATGGAGCCGGGCCGGGTTGACAGGGTTTGGGCGGGGCGTGGAGACTGGTGGTTTGACGCCTCTGAAGATACTGCTGGTTGAGGACGAGCCGGCATTGTTGTCGCTGCTGGAGCGGTATTTGGCGCGGATGGGGTACGCGGTAACCGGCTGTGGCACGGGTATGGCTGCTCGTGCTGTGTTTGCGCGGGAGGGCGAGGGCATTGCCGGTGCGGTGATCGATTTGACGCTGCCGGATGGTCCTGGGGAAGTATTGGCTGAGGAGCTTCGCCGTGTGCGGCCGGAGTTGCTGGTCCTGTTCATGAGCGGGCATCCGTCGGATGCGGGAGAGGCGGCGGGATCAGGATTTCTGCAGAAACCATTCTTGCCGGGGGCGCTGAACGATGCGCTGGGGAAGCTGCTGAGGGAGGCGGCTACTGGCCGCTGATTTCGACTTCAACGACGACGCTCGCGAAGACTTCGACGGTGCCGGTTTCGATGGGCGTGGCGACGCCGCCGGCGGCGATACGGGTGTCGATGGGGCGGGAGGAGACGGCGGATGATTCCTCGGCGGAGGCGACTGCACCGAGCCTGGCGTTGAGACCGGCGGCAATCGAGTCGGCGCCGGCGCGGGCCT
>JBGSME010000919.1:0-6688 GCA_041740335.1 Bryobacteraceae bacterium
ACCGCTTCGCGCACCGCATCCAACGTCCCGCCCCACTCCGCCACCGGGATCGAATCCAGCCACTTGTGCAAACACCCCGCAATGTCGCCCACCGTCCACTCCACCGACGTCTGCCCCGCCAGCCGCGATCGAAGCCGTTTCCACGTGCCCACATTCCGCCCATCTGCGTCCATCAACTCAATCGACCTGAACCGCCGCGCGCAATCTTCGCTCCAATCGTTCAGCCGCCCCGCGCCCGCCACAATCAGCCGTGCCCGCTCCGGTAACCCGAGCGCGGCGATCCACTCCGCCTGAACCTCCTTGCTCCTATCGAAGTGCGGACTCCAGTACCGCGAAAGCTCTCTCCGCCGCCGTTCAATCCCAACCCCCATCGCCAGGAACACACGCTCCACGCGATTGCGATGCACCGCCCAACGGATCAGGACGTCGATCACCGCAGTTGCCGGCGAAGAAACTTACCCGTCGCCGTCTTCGGGATCTCCGGCAGAAACTCCACTTGCCGCGGGTACTTGTACGCCGCCATTCGCTCCCGGCAGAACGCGATGATTTCCTCCGCCGTCGCCACCGCGCCCGATTTCAACGCCACATACGCCTTCACCGTCTCGCCGCGATAGGCGTCTGGAACCCCGATCACCGCCGCTTCCCGCACCGCCGGATGCTGATAAAGCACATCCTCCACATCCCGCGGCCAAACCTTGTATCCCGAAGCGACGATCATGTCCTTCTTCCGGTCCACAATATAGAACCACCCTGCTTCGTCCATCACCGCAACATCGCCGGTAAGGAACCATCCCTGGTGAAACGCATTGCGCGTTGCTTCCGGATTGTTCCAGTATCCGGGTGTCATCATCGGGCCCCGCATCGCCAGTTCACCCGCCTCCCCGGCTCCCAAATCCCTCGACGGATCCGCAAGATCCACGATCTTGGCATCCAATCCCGGAATCGGCACTCCGATCGCCAGCGCGCCCGAAACCGGATCCACCGGCGCTCGCGCTCCAAGCGGCGTGGCGTGCGACGGCGAATTGCTCTCCGTCAGTCCGTAGATGTTGTGGACATACGCGCCGAGCTTCTGCTCGAACTCGGCCACTACCGATGGCGCCACCGGCGCACCACCGCTGTAGCACTTCGTCATGCTCGCCCACACTTCCGGCCTCGCCCCCGGATCGTTCATCAACGCGATATAAGCGGTGATTGCCGCCACCGTGAACGTCGTCTGATGTTCCGCCGCCATTCGCAGACACGTGGCGGTGTCGAAACGATGGAACAGCACCAGCGGAATCCCCGCTAGAATCGCCGTCGCGATCTCGGCCACCAACCCCGTCACATGAAACAGCGGCGCAGCCGCGAGAATCTTGTCGCCATCCCCAAGCTTCATCCACTGCCGGAATACTTCTGCGTTGTAAAGTATATTGCCGTGCGTGCCGATCGCGCCCTTCGGCTTGCCGGTGGTGCCCGATGTATAAACCAACTCGGCGATGTCGTCCGCCGCGGCCTGGATCCGGTGCCTCGCCCCGGGCTCCGCCTCCGCCAGCGATTCGGCAAACTGCGCCGGCGTCGCTAAGACATGCTCCACCGCCGTCGACGCCAGTATCTGTTTACCCTGATCCTGATACACCTCCTCGAGACACACCAGCACCCGTGCGCCGGAATCGTTCAAATGATACTCGAGTTCCTTCGCCTTGAACATCGGGTTCAACGGCACCACGATCGCCGCTCGTTTCCAGGCGCCGAACTGCGCGATCACGAACTCCGGGTCGTTCTGCGTGCAGATCGCCACCCGATCCCCCGCTCCCACATTCCATTCCGCCAGCCGCGCCGCGAATCGCCCTGCCAGCTCATTCAATTCATCGAACCGAATCGTCCTGTCCATGGACACAATCGCCGTCTGCTCGGGCTTGCGCTGCGCCGACTCCTCCAGCGCACTGGCCAGATCCCCTTCCGGCAGCGGGAATGAGTCGGGAATGCCGGTGGCGTACTGTGCCCGCCACGGGCGATGGATTGGGAGCGGCATGAACAGTGAGTATCGCAAACGATGCGCTATACTGCCAGTTCAGCCGTCTTTTCTGGCAATTTCACTGGAACAGAGGACCATCAGCCTTGCGAGTTGGCATCATCGGCACCGGCGCGATTTCCAATCTTCACGCGCGCACCTACAAAAACATCGGATACGAAATCGTCTGCTGCACCGACATCTTCGAAGAGGCCGGACGTAAGTTCGCCGAAGCCAACGGCTGCGAATTCGTCAAGACCTACGAGGAAGTCTGCCGTCATCCCAAGGTCGATTACGTCGATCTCTGCACCTTTCCCAATTTTCGACTCGAGCCCGTCGAACTCTGCGCTCGCGAGAAAAAGCACATCCAGGTGCAGAAGCCGATTTCCACCAATCTCGAAACCGCCCGTAAGATGATCGATACCGCCAAGGCCGCCGGCATCACCCTCGGCGTGGTCAGCCAGCACCGCTTTGATGACTCTTCCCGTTTCCTCATCAAGGCTCTCCGCGACGGCCGCCTCGGTAAGATTCTTCAGGCCGACGCCTACGTCAAGTGGTACCGCTCGCCCGAATATTATTCGCGCCCCATCAAAGGAAGTTGGGACGTCGAAGGCGGCGGCGCATTAATCAATCAGGGCGTCCATCAGGTAGATGTTCTCCTGTGGCTGATCGGGCCGGTGAAGGAGCTGTTCGCCTATTGGCAGCTCGGTGCGATGCACAAGATCCAGTCTGAAGACGTCGTCACCACCGTCATGCGGTACGCCAACGGCGCCCAGGGCGTCATCCAGGCCTCCACCGCGTTCTGGCCCGGCTATCCCGAACGTATCGAGATCCACGGCACCAAGGGCACCGCCGTCCTCACCGGCGACAAGCTCACCACCTGGGACGTGCAGGACGACACCGGTGACCCGGCGCCCGTCGAAACCCTCTCCAAGTCCGGCGCCTCCGATCCCATGGCCATTCCATTGACGCCCCTCGAGCGCCAGTTCCAGGATTTCGGCGACGCCATCAAGCACGGTCGCGAGCCGCTCGTCTCTGGCGAAGAAGGCTACCGGGCGCTCGAACTCGTGCAAGCCGTCTACCGGTCTTGCCGGGAAGGGCAGAAAATTACGCTTGGGTGAAGTACCGATCGCCGAGCCCGCTCACCTCCATGGTTGGCGGGTGCGCGTTCCTGCCTCGAGCGCGAACCTTGGTCCTGGTTTTGACGCCCTTGGATTGGCCTTGGGCATCTACCTCGATTGCCGCTTCCGCCCTTCTCCCGTCCTCAGCATCGGCGCGTTCGGTCGCGATGCAGCCGAAATTTCCACCGGCGGCGACAACCTGATCTGGCACACCGCCGCCCAGGTCGCACGCGACCACGGCGAGTGCCTGCCCTCCATTCAACTCCATATCGACAACGGCATTCCCCTGGGCAAAGGACTGGGTTCCTCCGCCGCTGCGCTCGTAACCGGAGTCGTCATCGCCAACCAATTGCTCGGCCTGCAATGGAAGGCGCCTCGAATCCTCGACGAGGCTGCGCGCATCGAAGGTCATCCCGACAATGTCGCCGCCTGCGTTCTCGGTTCCATCGTCGCCACCGCGCTCGATTCCGGCAACGTCGCCCGCGCCGTCCGGCTCGAAATGCACCCCAGCTATCAGGTGGCCGTCATCGTTCCCGATTTCGTCCTGCCCACCAGCCACGCCCGCTCCGTTCTACCCGAAACCTATTCAAAGAGCGACACGATCTTCAACGTGCAGCGCGCATCCCTGCTCATCGCCGCCCTCACCACCGGCACCACTTCGGCCTTTCCCGCCGCCCTCGAAGATCGCATGCATCAGCCTTACCGCTGCCGCCTCGTTCCCGGACTCGAACAGATTCTCCATTTACGCGCCCCCGGCCTTCTCGGCTGCGCGCTCAGTGGCGCCGGACCATCCGTGCTCGTGTTCCATGAAACCGGGTCCGAAGACGTCTGCGAGTTGGTCCGCCAGATCTTCCGCCATCATGGCCATAACAGTGAAGTCATGAAGGCGGCCATTTGTACCCAAGGTTATTCCATTGAGGAAGATCGCCATCCCTGGAAATAGGAACGAAACGGACATAGCAAAGAAATGGACATAGGAACGAAAGCTCTCGCCGCCCTTGGTCTGCCCGCCCATGATCTGCCCGGCTGCCCGTCGTCGGCAAAAAGATTCGACGACGGCTCGGAGTACCGCATCGAGATCCCATCGACGGAAGGGCCCCGCGCGCTCGCCGCCGTGCTTGAGGAAGCTGCCAAACGCGACGTTCCCGTCCATCGCGTCTCACAGGGGTCCGGCATCATGCTGATGACCGACGACGAGATTCGCGAGATGCTCGCCATCGGCCGGCAACACAACGTCGAGGTCAATCTGTTCATCGGCCCGCGCGCCACCTTCGACATCGGCGCCCAGGTTTTCTCCCCAGCCGGCAAGTCCCTCGGCTTGTCCCTGCGCGGCGCGGACCAATTGCAATTCGCGCTCCTGGACCTCCAACGCGGCATCGACCTCGGCCTCAACAGTGTCCTCGTTTCCGACATCGGTTCCCTCCAGGTGATCGGCAAGATGAAACAAACCGGCGAACTACCCCCCAGTCTCATCATCAAAACCTCCGTCATGATGGCGCCCTGCAACCCCGCCTCAGCTCGCCTGCTTGAGGACCTCGGCGCAACCACCATCAACATTCCCTCCGATCTCACCATGCCCCAAATTGCGTCGATTCGCTCCGCCATCGATGCGCCGATTGACTTCTATGTCGAAGCACCCGATAACATCGGCGGCTTCATCCGCTACTTCGAAATCCCCGATATCATCCGCGTCGCAGCGCCCGTCTACCTCAAGTTCGGCTTGAGGAATTCCCCGGATATCTATCCATGCGGTACACATATCGAAAATACCGCGCTCGCCCTGTCCCGCGAACGAGTGCGCCGTGCCCAGATCGCCATGGAGACCATCCGCCGCTATTGCCCCAATGCGGTGATGTCAAAGGCGGGATAGAAGCCCACGGTTGGTTCTGGCACTCGTCGTGCTCACGAAAGAGCAAGGAGTGCCACATGGTCACCAGATTCCACGATCGGTCCCATGCCGCCGAGACGCTCGTCGGCTACCTCTCGCGATTTTCCGGTGCGCGGAATTGCGCCGTCATCGCGTTGCCCAGAGGCGGAGTCGTGTTGGGCGCCGTCCTGGCCCGATCGCTCGGCCTTCCTCTCGACGTTCTCATCGTGCGTAAGCTCGGCGTCCCCTGGCAGCCGGAACTCGCCATGGGCGCCATCGCCGAAGGCGATTTCGAAGTCCTCGACCGCGAGCTCATCCGGCGCCTCGGCATCACTCCCAACCAGGTAGCCGAAGTCCGCTTGGGCGAACAGGAAGAGCTGGAACGGAGGCAGCACCTCTATCGGGGAGAGCACACACTCACGGATCTTCCAGCAACCGTAATTCTCGTCGACGATGGCATCGCCACCGGCGCCACCATGGAGGTTGCCATTCGCGCCGCTCGTGCCCGCGGCGCTGAGAGAATTGTCGTTGCCGCGCCGGTCGCCGGGCCCGATACCGTCTGCAACCTCCGGGACCTCGCCGACGAAGTGATCTGCCTGATCGAACCGCAGCCCTTCATCGCCATCGGAAATTGGTATGACGAGTTCAATCCCGTCCCAGACTCCGAAGTGAAAAGGTCGCTCGCTGACTATGCCTTCGCTCCATCGCGGCGGCATCCAGTCACACCATAGCCTCCGGCGGCGCAACGCCCAGCCGCCCCGCGGCCAACGTCAGTTCGTCCCACAGCGGCCGCGAAATTGGAATCCCCTCCGCGCGTCGCACCGCCTCGGTGCGCCATTCCGGCTCCCCCGCTACCAGCACCTCATCGAAACCCGCCGCCGTCGGCGAATCCTTCACCATCGCGATCAACTCGTCTAGCCTCGCCCGAAACTCATCGGGCGCCATGAATCGCGACACATCGATCGCAAGAAAGAACTGGCTCACGCGGAACGGCCGATCCTTGATCCGAAGCCCACCCAACTCCGTTCCAATCGCTCCCGCCGACAGCACTCCGCAAAGGATCTCCACCATCATCGCCAACCCGGATCCCTTGTACCCGCCGAGCGGCATCAACATCCCTTTTAACGCCGCTTCCGTACTCGTCGTCGGTGTACCGTCGCAGTCCATCGCCCAGCCCGCCGGGATGTCCGGCTTCTTCTCGAACCCTGCCCGGTAAATCTTGCCCATCGCCACCGTTGTCGTCGCCATATCCAGCATCCACCCGCCGCCAGGCACCGAAACACAAATCGGATTCGTCCCCCACACCGGTTGCCGGCTCTGCCACGGCGCAACGATCGAAGACGCGTTGCAAAGCACGATCCCCATCATCCCCTCCCGTGAGATCCGCTCCCCCCAAAACGCCGCCGCGCCAAAATGATTGGATTCCCGCGCCACCACCAAGCCCAACCCGTATGCCCGCGCTACCCGAACCGCATGCCCCGTCGCCCGATCAGCCACCACTTGCCCCAGCGCGTTCTCCCCGTCATAGAGCACCATTGCCCCTGACTCGGTGGCCACCCGCCCCGCCGCCCGCAAATTCACGCGGCCGTCCTCGCACTGCGCCAAATAGAAAGGAAGCAGTTGAAAAGCATGCGAGTCCACCCCGCGTAGTCCCGCCGCCACGATCGATTCCGCCATCAGGACAGACGTTTCAGGCGGCGCCCCCGCGGC
>JBGSME010000920.1:0-3767 GCA_041740335.1 Bryobacteraceae bacterium
GGATTAGTGGCGGAAGCGGAACCGGTTTTTGGCCAGGGCGCCGGGGAGTGGCGAGTTTCTTCCGGGATAGGGGCTGAATCTTTGTGGACTTTGGGTTCTTCGGCGGATTGAGCCAGCGTCGGATCTCTGGCCGTCTGGGGATGACCGTTCCGTTGGCGTCGCGGCTGGGGCTATGGGCACCCGGTGAAAGGGACCGGTTCGATGAGGACTTCGCGGCCTCCGTTTAGGATCGAGAGGCGTCCGGCTTCGACGACGGCTTCGTTGTACCAACTGTTGGCGGGTGTGGCCGCGATGCCGGCTTCGTCGATGTCGCGGAGAACTTCCAGGCGGCGGGCGGGGCCGGCGTCCTCGACTTTCCTGGCGGCGCGCACCAGATAGTCGATGGAACGGAAGCCGTAGCCGACCGGGAGCAGGCCTGGTCCTCCGACGTCGACGTAGTGAAAATACTCCGTGGAGGGCTCAGCGAAGGCGGTGCCGCCGGGCGAATCGATGGGGCGGGTGTAGCAATGCTTGATGCCGCGATACTGATCGGAATGTTCGAGCCAGGCTCCTTTGGCTCCGTCGGAGAAATACATGGTGATGCCTTGGGTGTTCGATCCGGGAGCGTCGTCGGGGAAGCTGAGTGAGTTCTGGACGTTCAAGCAAGCGCCGTTGTTCCAGATGACTCGCGCGTCGGTCCACAGGTAGCCTTCGTTGCCGTTGGGAAACCGGTCCTTGATTCCGTAGACGGAGACCGAGGCCGGCCAGAGTCCGGTGACGAAGTGGACGAAGTCGACGTAGTGGCAGCCGATGTAGGTGAAGGAATCGGTCTGGCCGCAGGTGAACCAGTTCTGGAAATTCGAGTTGCGATAGTACCACTTCTCCATGAGGCGGGCGGTTCCGAGTTTGAACTCGCCAAACAGGCCTTCGCGATATCGTTTCCGGGCGAGGAAGCTGCGATCGTCGAAACGTTTGTGATACTCGACGCCGACGAAGAGCTCGCGGCGGCGGGCTTCCTGCTCGATGCGGCGGGCGTGAGCGACGGAGAGCACGAGAGGTTTGACGGCGATGACGTGCTGGTCCTGTTCGAGGGCGGCCATGATCATCTCGAAGTGGAACTGATCGGGAGTGGCGACGATGACGATCTGGCGGGGCGGCAAGGCGGCCAATTCGGTTTTGTAGGCCTGGGGCTGGGGAGTGTCGGTATCGGGCACGCCGCGAAAGGATTGGCCGGGAAAGGCGCGGCGAATGGCTTCGTTTGCGGCGAGGGTGCGAACGGTGCGGGCGCGCTGGGCGACAACGGCGATTTCGCCGATCGCGCCGAGGCGCTGGAGTTGGTAAAGAGAGGGAAGGATCTGATCGTGGGCGATCATGCCGCCGCCGATCATGAGAATTTGAGGTGCGGCCATGGGTTACCTTCCAAAGATGATCCGCTCGCGTTGAATGAGACGGGTGGTGAGCATCACGAGACCGACCGCGGCTGCGAACGTGCAGATGGCCGCGATGGCGAAAAAGAAGCTGGGCGGTGTCTTGCCGCCCATTACGTCGTTCATGAGCGCGTATTGCCCGACGATGGGAATGGGCGCGAGCCACGGGCGGTCATTCATGGGCACGATGGCGGAGAACATACCAGGGAGCATGGGGACCAGGACCAGCATCCCGAGGTAGCTCTGGGCTTCTTTGTACGATCGAGCGAACATGGACACGAACATGACGAGCGCGCTGCCGAGAAACGCAACCGGGAGAATCAGGACGAGGAGCCAAGTGATTTCGGCGGGACCGAAGCGGAAGGATGCGCCCAATTCATGCAGGGGGATGCGCAACATGATCCCGGTGATGAGGGCAGCGGAGAAGAGCACGGCCGAAGCTCCGAAGGCAGCCGCGGCGAGCCATTTGCCGACGACGATCGCCCGGCGGGAGACGGGATTGAGCAGCAAT
Source organism: Bryobacteraceae bacterium (assembly GCA_041740335.1). Lineage (GTDB taxonomy): Bacteria > Acidobacteriota > Terriglobia > Bryobacterales > Bryobacteraceae > DSOI01. Next base: position 1,918 of record JBGSME010000920.1, read on the forward strand.
GGCTCCAGGGATCCGCGTTCGCGTTCGCCGGCGGTGGAATCGGCGGCGATCTGGAGGCAGCCGACAAAGGCGGCCATCATGAGAAACATTGGCAAGAAGTTGAGAATGCGCGCGGCACGCTGCTGCGAGCTGGACACCTCGACGTCATCCACGCGGATCACGCTGGCGACGGTGGGGCTGACGCCGCGTGCAATCAATCGTAGCGAGCCAATTCCGCTGGAGTAGGCGGCGATGAGCGCGCGCACCCGGCGTACCTTGGGCCGCGCGGTGTCGCGCGTTTCGTCGGCGACGAGTTTGACCGGGGCGGGCAGGGAGCGTGAAAACTTGTCGCTGAATTCTTTATCGATGATCAGCACGACGTCCTGTTTGCGTTGGCGGACGGCTTGTTCGGCGTCCGGGGGGCCGGGAACGATTTCGACGCCGCTTTGCTGGCCCAACCAATCCATGAACGCGGGCGCATGTTCAGCGCCAACGACGGGAAGCTTGACTTCATCGGCACCGCGCTGCCTTTCGGCGATGGCGGTGAACATGTAGCCGATCAGCAGAGGGCCGACGAGCGATGAAAACACGAGCGACCAGATGGAACGCTTGTCGCGCAAGCCGTCCATCAACTCCTTGCGGACGACGATACTGGTACGGGCGAGATTCATGCGGCGGCTCCGCCGTGTTCCTCGCCGTCGAGCCCGGCGAGACGAACGAAGGCGTCTTCGAGATTGTCGCACCCGGTTTGCTCGCGGAGATCGGCGGAAGTACCGTTGGCGACGACGGTGCCATGGGCGATGACGACGATACGGTCACAGAGGGCCGAGACCTCCTGCATAATATGGCTTGAAAACAGGACGCAGCATCCTTCCTGGCGCAGCGTGCGGATCAACTCGCGCATGGCGCGGGTGCTCATCACGTCGAGCCCGTTGGTGGGTTCGTCGAGAATGACATTGCGGGGATGATGCACGAGGGCACGGGCGAGAGCCACCTTGGTGCGCTCGCCCTGGGAGAAGCCTTCGGCGCGGCGATCGGCGACGGAATGCAATCCGAGCTTGTCGATCATCAAGTCGACTCGCTGGTTGAGCGTGGCGCCGGAAAGGCCTCGCAGCCCTCCGTAGTAACGGATATGTTCGCGCGGCGTGAGCCGTGGATAGAGGCCACGGGAATCCGGAAGCAGGCCCATGCGATCCTGGGCGCCGAGCGGGTCAGCAACGACGTCGACGCCGTCGACAACGATTCCCCCGGCATCGGGCTTCATCAATCCGGAGAGCATCCGCAGGGTGGTTGTTTTGCCTGCGCCGTTGGCTCCGAGCAAGCCGGTGACAGCGCCATCCGGGGCATCGAAGGTAACGCCGCGGACGGCATGGACTCCGCCGAAGCTTTTTTCCAGGCCGTGGATTGCAATCATTTGCCGGACTCCGGGCCGGAGTAAGTTACGAAAAACGGCTCGCGGTGAACTTTTTCGACGCAAGCGGTGTCCAGCGATTTCGCGGAGGCTTCGTTGAAGAACTGCCGGATCAGATTGGGCACGCATCCGGCGGAGCTGGCGCCGTGGCCGGTGCCGGGCACTACGATGTGCCGCGAATTCGAAAGATACCGGGCTACGCCTTCGCCCCACACGGGCGGGGTGACGGGATCAAGCTGACCGGACAGCACGAGCGCGGGCTTATCCGATTTCACTGGCTGGTAGTATTGTTCGGGCACGTTGCCGGCGGGCCAGAAGTCACAGGCTTTCATGCGCGTGCGGAACATGGAGTCGCCAAGAAAGGTATTGGCGGTGGCCGAGGCGACGTCGCCGGGGTGGATGCGCGGCATGTCTTCGGCGCACGCCACCGAGAGAAACATGCCTTGGCTGTCGGCGCCAT
>JBGSME010000921.1:0-4860 GCA_041740335.1 Bryobacteraceae bacterium
GCGCGCACCACCGGGATGCGCTGGTCGCCGATTGAGAGCATGCCGGCCTGGCCGGAGGATGCCGGCTCGATGCTTACGCGAACGATGCCGGAGCCGGCTCCGCTGCCGCCTCCGGTGATTCCGATCCATGGATTGAGTGAGGATGCGGTCCATTTACAATTCGCGCTGGCGCGAACGCGGAGTTCGAGCGAACCTCCCAGCGCAGAGGCCACGAGTAGGGCTGGCTCGACTTGGAGGGGACAGAACGACTCGAGCGGGTCAAAGCTGGTGAGGAAGGCGCCGGCGGCGGAGCCCTCCGCACCAAGATATCCGGATACCTGGACCTTGCCCTCGGGAAGCAGGCGAAGACTGGTCGCGGCGCCCGCGCCGCCGGACCCGATGGGACCAATGAAGGAGATATCGCCGGACTCACCGATGCGGGCGAGGAATGGCGCCGGCATTCCAGAGAGGGATGAAGTACCGGCCACGAAGGCGTTTTCGAACTCGTCGACCGCGAGATCGTAGGCGCGATCAAATCCGGAAGCGGCGATTCGTGTGGAGTAAATGACGCGGCTGGCGCCAGAATCGAGTTGCGCGACGAAGGCATCCTCGCCGGAATCCGAGTGGGAAGGCGAGAGCCGTTCCAAGGGGAGGGCGCGGCTGGAAGTTCCACCGGCAATGAAGAGGCTGCCTTGGGGACCGGAGGCGAGAGCGAAGCCAGCATCGTCGCCCGAGCCGCCGAACAAAGTGCTGAACCGGAGACCGCCACGCGAGTTCAACTGCGTGAGGAAGGCGTCGTCGCCCCCGGCGGGAGTACGTTGGAAGGCGCCTTCGGTGGTTGGGAAATCGGCGCCGCTGGTGACGCCGGCGATTGTGACGCGGAGAGCATCGTCGAGGTGGATGGCGAGAGCGCGGTCCGATCCAGATCCGCCGATGCGGCGGGAATACTGAAGGGTAGAGCCGTTGGAGTCCAGCCGGGCGATGAAGGCGTCCGGAGTGCCGGGTTTTGGAGCGTCGGGGGGCGAGATGGTTACGGGAAAGTCATCGCTGGCGGTTTGGCCAGCGAGGTAGATGGCGCCGCTGGGATCAATGGCGAGGGCGTTGACCTGATCGGAACCGGAGCCGCCGAGGAGCGAGAGGAATTCGATTTGCCCCTGGAGATCGAGACGGGCGACGAAGGCGTCCTCGCCACCGTGAGACGGCGACACATACGCCCCGGGAGTGGGAGCCAGACCTTCGGATTCAACGACGCCGGCGACGGTGAGCCGGCCGGCGGAGTCGACAGCAGCGGCGAGCGCGAAGTCATTACCGGGGCCGCCGAAGTACGTGGTGTACACCAGCTCTCCAGCCGGAGAAATCTTGGTGATGGCGACGTCGGAGTCTGCGCGTTCGCTATCCAATGACGGAGCGACGGTGTGGCCGGCGAGGTAGGCGTTGCCGAAGGCGTCGGATGCGAGCCGTGGGGCGCGTTCGCTGCCGGGAACGGTGAAAGTGGTGAGGTCGAAGACGGGATCGATGATGAGATCGTGACGCTTGTCATAACGGCCGACATCGAACGAGACGAGGCCGCTCGAATCGATAGAGTACCGGGAAGAGATTTCGCGGCGGGAGCCGGCGATCGTCTGATAGACGCGGGGACGGAGTTGTAGGATGGAGCCGGTTAGAGTCGGGAGACGGAGATGGCCGTCAGCAGTGAGTTGCGCGGGTCCGGAACCGGAGAGAGTGAAGCGAATGGATTTAGGATCGGCTTTTGGATGGACGATGAAATCGTACTCGAGACGGCGGTCGCGGCAGTAGTAGTGAACGTCGATGCCGGGAAAGGCGTCGTGGACGGCTAAGCGGTGAAAGTTCGGGACGCGAAGGGGACGGCGAAAGTAGCCGTGATAGTTGGTCACACTCGAGGCCAACTGAGTGCCTTGAACGCGCGCGCCGGCATTGGGGCTATGAAGGCGGAGTTGGAAGTGGTTACCGGTGGATCCGGTTCGGCCGGCGACGCCGGATTGGCTGAAGGAAAGAGAGTAGCCGGGGCCGCGAACAAGGAAGGGGACCGCCGGGTCACGAAGCTGGCCCATGTTGGGCTCGAAGCGGAGCGCGGGAACATTGGCGGGCAGGGATGCGACCGCGGGCGAGGCGACAGCAGTCATGATCAGGGGCAGACAAAAGGAACGGGACATATGCAGCAGTTCGCCCAATCAGAGCATAGAGAAACTCTACTGGCTGGCACAGCCAGGGTCAATCCCGTCTTTCTTCATTATTGTAAACTGATGCACCCGGCGGATCGTGAGGATAGACGGCGGCTACGGGGATTGGGTGTGTTGGGAAGCAAGGTTGTTCCATGATCGCGAGACACTTAATTCCCTTGGACGATGGCTGCCAGCGGAAACGCATCGAAAGGGGGCTTGGAAATGGAACTTACAGACGATTCCGTGGGAATTTGCTTTCATCTACCCTAGATCTTGACCCACGCCCGGCGTTGGTACAGCCAGTAACACATCCACCAAATCACACCTAGCGTGGCGCAGGCATGGGCCACCGGGGCCAGCGTCCCCAGCCAGTCGAAGCTGCCCGTGAAGATCCCCACCGCCCGGTGAATCGACCCTCGCAGCAATTGCGACACGCAGTAAATGAAGATCGAATTCATTCCAACCACCACCATCGGGAACGCGAATCGACGCCAGCCTTTGCCGTCGACCAGCCATACCATCGCGGCCAGGCCGAGCAGCACCCATCCGGTGCTTGCCAGCGTGAACGACGCCGTCCAGAGGCGCTTGACCATCGGATTGACGAACGCGAGCAGGACGCCTCCGGCAAAGCAGCCGCCGGCCGCCCAGAGCAGTCCTCGCAGGGTAGTCCGCAGGCTTCGGCTGGCGCGCATATACTCTCCGGCCCAAACACCGAATAACGTAGTAACCGCGCTCGAGATGAAGTTAATCGTCACATAGTAACCCGAGTAATTGCGGCCGAGGAGCCATTGGTCAATAACCTGCCCTACGTTACCTTCCTTGGAAAACGCTCCGTCAGGACCCGGGAACGCCACAAACAACGCCCAGTGCAGCGCGAGCAATCCCACCGCCGCCGACACCTGCGCCACCATCGGCAGCCGCATCAGCAGGAAGCAGATCAGATAGGTAAAGGCGATCTGGCTGAGCACGTTGATGAGCCCGAACTCGATCTTGCCCGAGTGGACCACGGTGAATAACTGGCTCAGGAAGACGAGCACCGCGCATCGCTTGAGGACATGGAGCAGATTGCGTTGGAACGAGGCCCCTTCCCGCGCGCGCTTCGCCATGGCGTAGGGCAGCGCGACGCCGACCATGAACATGAATGCGGGCTGGATAAGGTCCCAAAGCACCATGCCTTCCCATTGCACGTGATCGACTTGGCGGGCGAGGAATCCCCAGACGGGATGATCCTTCAACTCGCCGAGGCCGAAGCCGTGCGACACCAGCAGGATCATGATGAGTCCGCGATAGGCGTCGAGCGCCATCGAACGCTCGGTGGGCGGCGCCGAGTCGGCGGGCGTTTGGGAGGCTCGCGCGGGAATGCTGCCGGCCAGTGTTGCCATACTCCTATGCTCCTATTCCGGTTTGTGGGAACCGCGCCCCGCCGCCTCGTCCCGGACTTGCTTGGGCAGGCTGAGGTTGAACGACGCGCCGTATCCGGTGGTCTGATGATACACGTAACTTTGCCATGGGTCGCGGCCCTCGATGCGGGGATCGGCCGTGGCACGCAGGTGCGTTTCCAGCCGCTGCCAGAGGCCGGCTTTGGTCGCGGCCTGCGTTGGGTCCGCGGCGAGGTTGACCAACTGGTCCGGATCGCCTTCGAGGTCATATAACTCTTCGAGAGGACGGCGGCCGAAGCATAACTCATGTTGGCGGACGTAGCGGCGCGCGTGGGCGGGGTCGAGAAGGAAGTCCTTTGTGGGGCAGGCATCGACGTCGCCGTGGGGGGTTTTATTCGATGAGATAAACGTACCGCCGGTAGGCCAGCGATCCGGCTGAAAGTTACGAAGATAGGCGTGGCGCGCGGTGTGGATGGCGCGAATGGGATAAGTAGCTCCGTCAGGACGGCACATGGTGTGCCGCTCGAGCGCGGTGAACGCGCAGTCCTGGCGGGAGGCGCCGGCCGGGTCTTCAAGGATTGGAATGAGGCTCCGCCCGGCGATACCCGGCGGAGCCTGGATGCCCGCTGCTTCCAGAAACGTAGGCGCAAAGTCGATATGGCTTACGAAGCTATCTTCGCGCACGCCCCCGGCGATGCGGCGGCCCCAACGCATCGCCAACGGCATATGGACGCCGCGATCGTATAGGTTCACTTTGGCGCGCGGAAAGGGCATTCCGTTATCGCTGGTTACTACCACTAACGTATTGTCGAGTTCGCCGATACGTTCGAGGGACGCGAGCATGCGCGCCAAGTGGCTATCGAACCAGTCGACTTCGGCATAGTAATCGAGGATATCATCGCGTACCTTTTCGGTGTCGGGCCAGTAACCGGGCACTGTTACATCTTCGAGGCGCTTCCCCAGCCGGCGTCCGGAGCCGGAGTCATAGACGCGATGGGGCTCGGTGCATCCGAACCAGAAGAAGAAGGGCTGGCCGGGTTTGCGGGCGGCGAGGAAGTCATCGAAGTTGGCGGCGTAGTCGCGGGTATCGATGCCGGGAGGAGGAGGAGTGGCCATCTTGCGCTGGTTGAATTCGAGTCCGTTGGGGTGGTGGGTGAGTCCGGCGGCCTGCCAGTTGCCGGGCGCCCATCCCTTGCCGGTGAAGCCGGCGTGATAGCCGCTGCCGGCGAGGGTCTGGGTGAGCAATGGATAGCGGGGCGGGAGTGTGCCGTAGAGCACGCCGCCTTCTTCCACCTGCCAGATGGCGCGGCCGGTGAGGA
>JBGSME010000922.1:0-2987 GCA_041740335.1 Bryobacteraceae bacterium
GGCGAGCAGGTAGCCGCCCTCGGCGCCGCGCTTGGATTCGACAAAACCGCCCTGCTTGAGCCCGGCGAGGATCAGCTCGAGAAATTTCTGTGGAATCTTTTGCCGCTTGGCGATGGAGGCGATTTTGACGGGCTCGCCAGGCTTGTGCATGGATAGATCGAGGATGGCCCGAAGGGCGTAGTCGCCTTTGACGGAAATGTTCAAGGGTCCCAAACGGTGCTGAATCTCCTATTCCCTACTAGAGATTACCGAAGCGCCTTGCGCGCGTCAACTGTGTATAGAATGAAGCGATGTCCAATCGCCGTCAGTTTCTTCACACCGCGGGCGCAGGCACGCTATTCACGCTAGCCGGAGCTCGTCCGAAAGTAAAAGCCGCCGGATCGGTGAACGACCAGATCTCCATTGGTTTTATCGGATCCGGAATCCGCGGCACGGGGCTGATGGACGATTTCAAGCGTGTGGAAGGACTGCGATACACGGCGGTTTGCGATCTCTACGACGGCTGCCTGGCGAGGGCTAAGGAGCAGATCAATTTGACGATTGCGACGACCAAGGATTACCGGGCGGTGCTCGACAGAAAGGACATCGATGCGGTGGTGATCGCGACGCCGGACCATCTGCACAAGCGGATGGTGCTCGATGCTTTGTCGGCGGGCAAGCACGTCTACATTGAGAAGCCGTTGACGTGGAGCCTGGAAGAAGGGCCGGAGATCATCGCGGCGGAGAAGGCGGCGAAGAAGCTGTTGATGGTGGGGTCACAGGGAAAGACGTCGGCGATGACGGCGAAGGCGCGGGAGTTGATCAAAGGCGGGGCGCTGGGCCAGGTGACGATGATCCGGATGTCGAACCATCGCAATAATGCGCAGGGCGCCTGGAAGTACGAGATTCCGCCGGACGCGTCCGGGCGGACGATTGCGTGGAGCAAGTTTTTGGGAGACAGGCCGAACCGGGCGTTCGACCCACAGGTGTTTTTTCAATGGCGGCGCTTTTGGGAATTTTCGGGCGGCGTGGCGACGGATCTATTCGTCCACCTGCTGACATGGCTGCATGAGGTGATGGACGTTCAGGCGCCGGTGTCGGCGGTATCGCAGGGCGGATTGTATTTCTGGAAAGACGGCCGCGATGTTCCAGACGTGTTGAACACGGTATTCGAATACAAAGAGGGATTCGTGGCCGACATGTATGTTCACCTGGCGAACTCGTATCCGCAGGCGAACAACGTGATTCTGGGAACGAAAGCATCGCTCACGTGGGATGAGAATACGCTGTTCCTGACGCACGAGCCGGAGGACAACGGCGTGCAGAGCTACGGAACGCTGCAGTGGCCGAAGGCGGCGCGGGAGCGATACTACATGTCGAAGGGCTGGACGGCGTCGGGGAGGCCGAAGCAGCCATTGCCGGCGCAGAAGGAAATGGAAACGGTGAAGGTGGAGCGTGGTCCGTCGCATGCGGACTGGTTCATCATTTCGCTGCGGGACAACAAGCCGAGCCGGGAGACGGCAGAGGAAGGGCATCTGGCGGCGGGGGCGGCGCATATCGCGAACCTTGCTTACAGGAAGGGCCGCAAGATCAATTGGGATTGGAAGACGAACCAGGTTTCCGGGGCGTAGGGCGGTTGGGACACGCGGGGTAGGCGCCGATGCGCCGCTGAGGGCGCGGTCTATACGGCGACGGCTCTAGCGGACGAGCTCACCGATGGTAGAATTGTAGCGCCTTTTCTAGAACGGAGGATCGGTGATGAGCCTGAACGTAAAGGACCCGGAAGCGCATCGGTTAGCGAAAGCCATTGCCGAGGAGACCGGCGAGAGTCTGACCAAGGTGGTGATCAATTCGTTGCGCGAGCGGCACGAGAAGCTCGAAAAGCGCAAGGGCAAAGCGAGTTTGGCGGAACTCATGGCCATCGCCAAGAGGGCATCGCGCGGAGTGAAACGCGCCTACATAGACCACGCTGAACTGCTCTACGACGAACACGGGCTGCCCAAGTGATTCTTGACACTTCGGCACTGGTGGCGATTCTTTTTGGGGAGCCCGAGGCGGAGGACTACGCCCGGTTGATCCTGAAAGCGGATGTCTGCCGGGTGAGCGTAGTCAACCGCCTTGAACTGGCGGTCGTACTGGAGCGGCAAGCGAAGCCAGATGTTGCCCGGCAAGCGGAGGCATTCCTTCGCGCCGCGTCCATCGTCGAGGAACCCGTCACCTTGCACCAGGGAGTGTTGGCTCGGCAAGCCTTCTACGACTTTGGCAGAGGACGGCACAGGGCACAGCTCAACTTCGGCGACTGCTTTGCGTATGCCCTGGCAAAGGCGATGGACGAACCGCTGTTGTTCAAAGGCAGCGACTTCACCCGGACCGATATACAAGCGGCGAAGTAGTTACACGAAAATTTCTTCGTGGTGAGACCGCTTCGGCTGGCGCTTTAGTTCGGGCAATCCTTCGATGACCAGATCCAAAACCTCGCCGACGTGCTCGACGAAGTGGAACTCCATTTCGTTGACAGCGTCTTCGGGGAGATCGTGGAGATCCTTCTTGTTGGCCATGGGCAGGATGATGCGGCGGATTCCGGAGCGGCGCGCGGCGAGGACCTTTTCCTTGACGCCTCCGATGGGGAGGACGAGTCCGGTGAGTGTGATCTCGCCGGTCATAGCGGTATCGGTTCGGGCGGGCAGCTTGGTGTAGAGCGAGGTGAGGGCGACGGCCATGGTGATGCCTGCCGAGGGCCCGTCTTTCGGCGTGGCTCCGGAAGGCACGTGAATGTGCACGCCGAAATCCTTAAACCGGCGGGGATCGATGGCCAGTTCATCGGCGTGGGACCAGATCCAGCTTTGGGCGGCTTTGGCAGACTCCTGCATCACGTCGCCCAACTGGCCGGTGAGGGTGAGGCCCTTGGATTCGGGCAGGAGGGCGGCTTCGATGTAGAGGACGTCGCCGCCGGCTTCGGTCCAGGCGAGGCCGGTGGCGACGCCGGGGGGTACGGATTTGCGCGCGGC
>JBGSME010000923.1:0-3549 GCA_041740335.1 Bryobacteraceae bacterium
CCACCGCCAACAAGGCCGCTACGCCCGCGAATACGACCGCTCCTTGCGGCAATTGCAGAGGCAACAGACCCTCCGTCAGCAAGCAGAAGCGGCGGCCGAACACACGCCTGCTGTAGAAGAATTACATACCCGCGAAAATCCGGGTACGGCTCAGCCGGCCAACCCTAAGGAAACACGGCCGGAAACCTCCGACAACGCAAATTTTCAAAACAACCCCAAGGTCTCGGAAATCTACCCACAACCGGGGGTACCCGAGACCGCTCCGGCGCACCCGAATCGACGCGCGATCGACGAGGCGTAACGGCAATGCCATCCACATTCAAGAATCCAACGAAAAATCTGCGGCTCCGTATCAAACCGGCGTCCGAATCGCGTCCCGCGGGCGGAGTCCCAGCCAAAAACCCGGACGGATCGGTCCCTCGCGAACTGTGGACCCTGTTCCAATCCACCCTGCTACGGGCGCTAACCCCCTTCAAGGAGCCGCGCGAACGTGTCGCCCAGGCCATCCTTGACCTGGAAGCAAACCTCGGCTTCACGCTCTAAACAAAGGATTCCATCCATGAGCTACGCGTTGCAGCGGGTGAATTGCGGGGAAGGAGAGAGAAAATGGTGCGCCCGGCACGACTCGAACGTGCGACCTTCTGGTTCGTAGCCAGACGCTCTATCCAACTGAGCTACGGGCGCGGTCTTTGACAGTTTAGCATGAGGATCACTTCGTTCGCCGGGCTTTCCATGGAAGGGGTCTCGACAAGCCAAAACGAAAGGTGCCTTCCATCTCATTCTGCCCTTCGATGGTGCCTTCAAACCATGCCTCGACCACTTCGCCGTTGCGAGCGTAATCGAAACGAAATTCCACGCTATCGGTTTGCACTGTACCCGCGAGAGGCGACTCTCCAGAGGAGTCGAGCCAAGCGCCGGTGAGCCCTTCGCGGTTTTGCGAGAGCTGCAGTTTCACTCCGTCGAGGCCTTTGGCCTTCACATTCCAGGTTCCCGAAACATCGGTGGACCACGCCGAAATGCCCATCGCCATGAGGAATAGTTTCTTGAAAGTCACTGGCCGCCCTTGCGGCTTGAGACGCAATCGGCGCACGGGCAAATGCGGCGGAAGTGCTCCCATGAATAGATGCCGGTGGAATGGCCGTCGCTCCAGGAGATGCGGACGGCGTAGTTGCCGACGGCTTCGATCGAGTCAATGCGGAGCGCGGGTGTGAACATCTGGAACGGCGACGCCGCGGGTTTGGAGTAGCTGGTCCGCTGGGGCTCGGTGCCATGAGCGCCGGTACAGGTCGCGCACGGGCACTCGTCGCGAAGGAAGCCGAGAGGATAGTCGCTGGCGTGGCCGTCTTTCCAGTCAATTTTGATGCCCTTTGACTTGGATACGGCAATGTGTTCTGGTTCAGACAATACGTTCCACGTCCCTTACTCCGGAGATGCGCCGCATCGAGCCGATGATTCGTTCGAGCTGCTTTTTGTCATGGATCTCCACCGACATTTCGACCACGGCGGTATCGAGACCGCGGCGGTTGTCAGATCGGGCTTCGAGGCTCCGGATATTCGAATTCTCGTGCGTGAGGATCAAGGTCAACTGGTTCAGGATGCCTGGGCGATCCTCGGAATAGATATTCAATTGTACCGGGAATGGTTCGTGGGCGCTGCGAGCCCATTCAACGTCGATACGGCGTTCGGCTTCATAGAGCAGATTGTTCACGTTGTGACAGGAGGTCGCGTGGACGGCGACGCCTTTTCCGCGTGTGATATAACCGACAATCGGTTCTCCGCGGATGGGATTGCAGCATTTGGCGCGGTATACGAGGAGATCGTCAACGCCCTTGACACGGAGAACGAGGTCTTCCCCGCCCTGCGCGGGGTCAACAGGTGAAGGGACCGGAACGGATGAGGCGGGGGTATCGGCGGATACGGGGGCTTCAGGAAGAAAACGATGCAGGATGGAACGGGCCGTGAGCTTGCCGTAGCCGAGGGCGGCATGCAAATCCTCGACCTTGCTGAAGCCGTGGTCGGCAGCGGTCTTTTCGAGATCCGCGCGTGGGATCCGGGAGAGAGGAACGGCAAGCCGGCGCGCTTCGCGCTCGAGCGACTTCTGTCCGATTTCGATGGCCCGCTCACGCTCGGTTGCCTTGACGATCTGGCGAATCTTGTTCCGGGCGCGGGAGGTCTTGACGAGCGCTAGCCAGTCCTTGGACGGCATGTGGCTGGCTTGGGTGAGAATCTCGACGACATCGCCGTTGCGGAGTTGGGACCGCAGAGGCACGATGCGGCCGTTGACTTTGGCGCCTACGCAGGAATGGCCAACGTCGGTGTGGATGGCGTAGGCGAAGTCGATCGGCGAGGCATCGCGCGGGAGCATGATCACTCGGCCGCGAGGCGTGAAGCAGTAAACTTCCTCCTGGTAGAGATCCACTTTGAAGGTGGACATAAACTCGCCCGGATCGCGCATTTCGCGCTGCCATTCCACCAACTGGCGGAGCCACGCCATGCGCTGGTCGTCTTCGGCGGCGCCCTTCTTGCCCTCTTTGTATTTCCAATGAGCGGCGATGCCCTCTTCGGCGATGCGATGCATCTCTTCCGTACGGATCTGAATCTCGAAGGACAACCCACCGGGGCCGATCACGGAGGTGTGAAGGGATTGATAGAGATTGGGCCTGGGGATGGCAATGAAGTCTTTGATGCGGCCCGGGATCGGGTGCCACTCGTTGTGGATCACACCGAGGCCGGCGTAACAATTCTTCACCGAATCGGTTACGATGCGGAGCCCCATAATGTCGTAGACCTGCTCCAGGGAGATCTTCTGGCGCTTCAGCTTCTGAAAGACGGAAAAGACGCGCTTGACACGGCCTTCCACACGCGCGGGGATGCCCTCGCGGGCCAACTTCACCTCGACGGTCTGGCGCATCTCATCGAGCGATTCAACGCTGGCCAGGCGCTTGCTTTCGATCTGCCGCGAAAGCTCGGCGAAGGCATCGGGCTCGGCGTATTGAAAAGCGAGGTCTTCGAGTTCGCCGCGAATCTTTCCCATCCCGAGACGGTGAGCGATTGGGGCGTAGAGTTCGAGCGTCTCCTGGGCGATGCGCTGCTGGCGTTCGCGCGGGAGCGCTTCGAGGGTACGCATGTTGTGGAGCCGGTCGGCGAGCTTAACCAGGATGACGCGGATGTCGGTGACCATCGCGAGGAGCATTTTGCGAACGCTCTCGGCTTGGCGCTCCTCGCGGGAGTACATGTGAACCTTGGTCAGTTTGGTGACGCCGTCGACGCAATGCGCCACTTCGTTACCGAACAGCTTGCGCAGTTCGTCAACGTGCGCGCCGGTGTCCTCAATGGTGTCGTGAAGGATGGCGGTTTGCAAGCCGACCGTATCCATGTTGATACCGGCTAAAATGAGGGCCACCGCCAGCGGGTGAGTGATATACGGATCGCCGTTGTCGCGCGCTTGCTGGGCGTGCTTGGCGGCGGCGAACTCATAGGCTTGACGAAGGGGTGCGGTGTCTTCACCAGGACGGAGTTGCTGAACCCGATCCTCCAGTTCGAGGTAGA
>JBGSME010000924.1:0-7977 GCA_041740335.1 Bryobacteraceae bacterium
GCGCGCGAGCTGCGAAGCCCGCGGCATGTTTGACCGGGACGGGGCCGACAACGTGACGCGGCGCTTCGGCGGCGTGGAGTTTGTGCCGGCCAGTGTGCTGGTTCGGGGATTCGGTGAACAGAGAGCAAGGGAATCCGGAACCGCAGAGAATCGCGCACGGTACAACGACTACGTGCCACTGGCATACGGAACGGTTTGGGTGGAACCGCCGGTGATCTTCGCTCGCAACGACGGGAATCTAACGCACATCGAAGTATTGCTTGGTCACGGAGAAATCAATAGCGTCGTCAAGGTAGGGGTCAACGACGTAGAGATCCCTGAGGGTGTTTCCGGGCGCGACATGACGGCCACAGGCTGGTACAACGTGGTCAGCCTGGGTGGCGTGAGCGGCGGGTTCAATCTTCAATTTACCGACGGAAGCGGCAGTCCCTTAGGCGACCCATACGGCAGCATGGCGGTTTTGGCTATCTCTGTGCCAAGCCGGATCAGCGAAGGACGTTCCATACCCGATGTCCGTGTGCTGCTCGAAGGGCTGAGGATCGCGACCTACGACGAAAGCGCCACGCCGCTGGGCGACGTGTTCACGAACAATCCGGCATGGGTGGTCCTCGATCTCCTATTGCGAAGCGGCTGGACTCTCGACGAGTTGGACGTCGCCAGCTTCGCCCGAGCAGCGGTCTACTGTGCCGAAGGTATTCCAGCGACGGACTTGTTCGGGAACGCGACCACGATTCCACGTTTTCAATGCAATCTGGCAATGAGGCGGAGGCGGAGCGTCGCCGAATGGATCCGAGGAATCGGGTCCGCATCACGCCTGCACCTGACCTATGGTGACACCGGTCAACTTGAGTTGCGGCAGGAGGCGGATTTCGCGGTGCAGCATTCGACCAAGCCGGCCGGCAGCAACAGCATGGAGCCTCTTGGCGGAGGGTGGCCAGCCTACGAGTTTGGAGACGGCGGGAGTTTCTCCGGAATTGCGCGACGAAACTCAGGCGAGTCCTCCGTGCGCCTCTGGAGCCGCGACATCGCAAGCACGGCCAATCGAATCTCGTTGGAGTTTCAGGACGAATTCAACGAGTATCAGCAGGACAGCTTGTCGCTGGTGGATGTTGAGGACGCGGGCATTGTACGGCAGGAGATCAGCGTGACTTCGCCTGCCGCAGGCGTGGCGAATTTTCATCAGGCGGCGCGAGCGCTGTCCCTCTATTTGAACAAGGCGATTCGTGGAAACACCTACGTGTCGTTCGAGACGAGTGTCCGGGCGGTTGGCCTTCGACCGGGCGACCTGATCACTCTGACGTACCTAAAAGAAGGGCTGAACCGCCAACCGTTTCGAATCACACGGATGGTTCCTGGGCTGAATCACGCAACGGCGCTCATCGAGGCGCAGATTCACGACCACAACTGGTACGGCGACGATCCGGCTCAAGGAAGCGGCAGTCGCGTCTCGCGACGTTCTCCGGGAGGGGGCGTCGGATCGCCGCGGCCGCTGGTGGGAACGACGTTGGATCCCTCGGGAGAGAACCGGCTCGGCATCGTTGAGGTGGGCGAAGTGGATGGAGACGGGATCTCCAGCGTACTTCTCGAGACCTCGTTCCAGACGCCGGTCCGCCCTGCCCTTCTTGGTTTGGACGTCCCCCGTCTGTCATTGGCGGCCACCGTCAACGATGTAGGCGGAACGCTGGTAGGGGGGCAGACTCTGTACTACGGCGTTACCTCCGTGAACGCGAACGGCGATGAGAGCGAACTCTCCTTCGTGGTGCGCGCGAACATTCCACCAACAACGGATACGAATCGCGTGACACTGCATCAAGTCAAGGCTGGACCGTCGGCCGTGGCGTTTCATCTGTACCGAGGAGAGACGCCGACGCATTTGCTACGAATCGCGAGTACGGTTCCTGTAGCTGCGACTCTCGAGGATGCCGGGCTGAGCGCGACGCCGCAGGGACCACCGGATGGGAATTTCGATCATGCCCGCCTGGAATGGCGGTTGGAGTTGCAGCCCGAAGTGACAGCAGACACCGTCAGTGCGTACACCATCGGCAGCAACGTGTTGCAGTTGATCGCCGACGAATACGTGGGCATGGCGGTTCGCATCACCGCCGGCAAGGGCCGCGGCCAGGAGAGGATCATCGCCACCCACACGGACAGTCTGATCACCGTTCGCTCCTCGTGGGCCTCAGTGCCCGACGGAACGAGCGTCTTTGTGATTGTGGAATCCGGCTGGAGACTGGGATCGGTGTCGGTATCGAGCCCAGGCAGATTCAATGTCGCCAACCGGCCCGGAGCCACCGTGCATGTGGTTGGCCTGGCTGTCAGTCCTCTGGGCAGGCACAGCGGGTACGAAACAGCTCCGGTAACACGCTGGCAGATCGGAGGAGCTTCTGGAACCACGGTGGACACCGACGTTCCGCCCCTGCCGCTGTTCGGATTGCAACGCACCGGTCGAGGAGGCGTCGAACTCAGCGGTGTCGGCTTCACCACGCTTACCAACACGCGCACGATCACAGCTGGAACCTTGGCGCTCCACTACTGGGACGAATTGTCGGCCGGCGCAAGTGCGACGATAACGAACACGATTTCGGACGCCGACACGCAACTACTGCTGGATACGGCGGTCGCCGTGAACCCCGGAGCTCTATTGCAGATTGGCGCGGAGGTATTCGAGGTGGATGCCGTCGACGTTGCCGGTACCTCGATCGATGTCCTGCGCGGTTCGTTTGGTACAACAGCATCCGCGCACTCGGCAGGCGACTCTGTCTACGTTCTCGAATCGAAGACCTACGTTGTGCCGTTCGCGCGGGAATTCTTTGGGAGTCCGGCCAGCGGTTCGTTTGGATTCCCGATTTTCCTGCCCGACGTTCGCGTGGCTGCCGCCGAGATGTTCATGACGAACACGAGAGGGAACAGCGCGACGCAGCGGCTAAACTTCACCGGAACGACGCAGCAAGGCCTGCGGACGCTTTCCGGCGGCGAGATCACGCTGCAGGTGGATGGACCATTGGCGATCCAGACGAACGCCACGCCGCCGGCGGTTGTGGACCGCGCGCACTCGGTTGGAGACATATTTGCAGTGACGGGGGAAGCACCAAACGGATCGCCGGTCACGATGCAACTGCGTCAGGACAGCACTATCTATTGCACATTGACAATACCGGCAGGGGCGACGGTTTCCAACGTTGTCAACGGTTTCGGGCTACCGCCGCTGCAGGAGCTTTCAAACCTGAACTTGGATATTCTCTCGGTGAGCCAAGTGGCAACCGACAGTCCGGGACGCGATTTAACGGTAGTGATTCGTCTATAGGAGACTCTCGCGATGCCGACTACACTTGAAAAGCTCCGCCCCGACACTGACCTTCAGGTCTATTTCGAACGGCCATCGGCGGTCGCCGCGATGAGTCAGGCGACGGCTAACGGCTACACGTTGAGCGGAACCTGGAGGCAGCAATTCGATTGGGCCGTGGTCGAATGGAACCAGCACAACACGTTTGAACACCCGGCCTTCCGATCCTTGCCCGATGGCGATCTGAGCGGGCTGACCCTCAGCTACGACGAAGAGCGCATCAACTGCATCGCGCTCGATTCCGATATCTTCGCAACCGTGTCATGGCCGGACCTTCGAATCTGGACCCGGCTGAATGGACTCGACGATTTTTACGAAGTATCTCTAGCCGGCCACGCAACGCCGATCGAAGGCAGCTACTCACCGGCTTGGGCGGATATGGAGCTACAAGGCACCGTGACAGCCGGCGACTATATCGGCATTTCGTTTTTCGATGAGCACCACACCTATCAGGCGTTGGGAGGCGACACCCTCGAGTCCATCCTGGACGCCATTGTCCTAAGCGTGAACGGCTCAAGCACTTTGACAGCGACGCGAACGGGGACGACGATTCGGTTGTCCATTGCGGGCGGCGTACTCGGCGCGAACGGCAACCGGCTTGGAATTTATGGATACGTGTCCGGGTTGGGAACAGAGAGCTGGACCCAATGGTGGACTCCGTTCGCCGGCGGCTTGTCACCGACGAAATGGAGGATGACCATTGATTTTGGCAACCTTCAAGCTAAAGACGCACGAACGGTCCCGACTACGGCCATTCGCAAGATGCGCTGGACCTACGCCGCCGAATTGCAGGCGGGCGCTTATCAACGATCGGAATTTGAGGTCCGGGTGAGCAATTGGACCGTGACGGGAACGGGGCGCCAGTACAAAGTAGCCGCCCCAACCAGCCGGAGAATCGAAGACGACTCTCCGAATGCCGCCTACACAGGCACCTGGTCTTCCGGGATCGGCAACTTCTCGGGCGGTACGATTCACCAGACCACGGTACCGGGAAGTTCGGTTTCGGTCGAATATTTTTGCCCCGGTCCACACGAATTGTATCTCGGCGCCCGCTATGCGTTTAGCGGAGCAGTGGCGGAGATTCGTTTCGATGACACGCTAGTAAAAACGGAGACGTTGCTGATACCAGGAGAGGATGTTCTGGCCCGGATCCACCTTGGCTCGCCAGCGGGCGGCACCCACACCGTCTCGGTGACTCATGTCGGCGCTGCGGGAACCTTCCTCTATTTTGATTTTCTCGAAATCGCCACGCCGACAACCACACTGCCGGTTTTCCCCGCCGACGACATAGTCACGCTTGCCACGGATTGGGATACCGACCATTCGATCGCAATTCCGGCCGAGCGCACCGCATGGCTGATTGAGTCGTTGGGATTCCGCGGGAGAGCCAATCACTACGTCGGTGCGCTCTGGTTCTACGAAATGGTTCCAGACGGGCCCGTGTATGCATTGGCCACGGTGGAGTTCGTCGGGACGCCGGTGTTCAGCGCGACAACTACGCTCACCATCGGCAGGGTGGGCGTTACCGAGACGGCCGTGATCAACCATTTGAACCGCATCGGCGATACGGCGGAGACGCTCGCGAAGGCATTCGAGATCCAACTAAACAGGGGCTACACGGCGATCTGGGCGGAGGCGCAAGGTGCGGTATTGACCATCTATAGCCGCGCAATGGGCAATGAAGGGAATCAGGTTACGATTGCGGCAACTCCGGCAAGCGGATCGTTCCACGCCGTGACGAGCGGCCCCCAGTTGTCGGGGGCGCCTACTCTAGTCAAATGGCTCACCGATCTCACCGCAAGCCCTCGCGTAAATCGTGCCGCACGCGATTGGGCCCGTGCATTCTACGTGGCGCTCGACAATTACGGGATCGACGTAGCGGCTGCCTTCAGCTTGGAACTGCAGCACGGAGACGACTCAGCAGCCGCCGGAATCGCGCAACTCTATCCCGATGGCAGCGCTGCCTGGCTCAACACGCCCGCTCTCCAAACGAATTTTTCTCCCGCGAGCCTTGCCTACTGGCGCGAGGTGCATCGCGACATGGCGACAGTGATGGTGGAAGCCGGCGTAGTTCCGTATCTGCAATTCGGCGAAGTTCAGTGGTGGTACTTTCCGAAGGCCGGCGTGGGCATGCCGCTCTATGATGCTTACACCACGGGACTGTTTCAAGCCACCTACGGGCGGCCGATGGCAGTGATTCCATCCGATCAAGCTGATCCGGCACTGTACACCGACGAGCTGGATTTCCTCCCGCAACTCATCGGAGCCTTTACTAACCAGGTGATCAGTTTTGTCAGGACAACCCATCCCAACTGCCGGTTTGAGGTCCTGTATCCTACCGACGTCAACAACACGCCCCTCAACCGGCTACTCAACTACCCTGCGGCCGACTGGACTCCGGCCGCGCTCGACAACATGAAAACCGAAAGCTTCACCTTCACGTTTACACGCAACCTGGATTTGGCGAAGATTACCGTGGACTACGGCGATACAAGAGGCTTCTCGCGCGCGCAGCGTAGTTTTCTCGTCGGAATCGGAGACTCTTCCAGCCCATGGCGAAAAGAAGTCGAGATGGCGAAAGGGGCTGGCGTGGAGTCGATTGTGCTCTTCGCGCTCGACCAGTATTGCTTGATCGGCTATGAGACTCCCATGCGCGCCGGCCTCCGCCGTAGCACTCTGATCGGTTGAACGCTATCCTTAGAGATTGGATCGAATGCTGGCGCAGCAACAGAGTTCGGCGACTCCCGGCGAAATCGCACAGATCATCCGGAATGACATTCGGCCCTTCCTCCCGGATCTGGCCGAGTGCCGCTCCACGCAGGAACTGGAGCGGAATCCGGTTTACGTCGCCCGCCGCGCGAAGATCGATCGCGTGCTCGCCACCGTGCAAACGGACCGTTTTTCCACCCAACCGGCCCCGCGGAAGGACACCTACCGGATCCTCGCGTGGAACATCGAACGGGGCAAGGAACTCGCCGGCCAGATTGAAGCGCTCCGGACCCACCCCTACCTTCGCTCCTGCGACGTTCTCCTGCTCACCGAAACCGATATGGGCATGGCCCGTAGCGGCAACGTGGATGTCGCCCGCAATCTGGCCATGGAACTCGGTTTCGACTACGCCTTCGTGCCCTGCTACTTGAGCCTGGTCAAGGGTTCCGGCACCGAACGTGACGTCGACGGCGATAACGATTTGGGCCTGCACGGCAACGCGATTCTCAGCAGGTATCCCATTGTCGACCCCGTTCGTATCGTGCTCAAGAACGGTATCGATAAAATGGCCAGCCGCGAGCAGCGCCTCGGATCCCAGTGCACTCTCGCCGCCACCATCGACCTCCCGGGACTGCCCCTCACCGTCGCGTGCGTCCACTTGGATGCAAATTCCAAACAGCGGCACCGCGCCGACCAGATGAGGGCCGTTCTCAGCGCGCTGCCAGATTCCGGACCGGCTCTGATTGGCGGTGACTGGAACACAACAACTTTCGATTCTTCCTCCGCGTTCAATGCGATCATGGGCTATTTCCTACGCGTCCTGATGGGCCCAGGCAACGTGATCCGAAATCATTATCTACATCCCTATCGTTGGTTCGAACGCGAGTTGTTCCGGCTGTTGGCTTCGAACAAATTCGACATCGGCAACTGCAATCAACCGGCGGAACCAACGATCTTCTACGACGTCACCGACATTCGCGCGCATAAAGGTCTCGCCGAATGGGTGCCCGGGTGGTGTTTTCCCTTCATTCGATGGGCGCTCCGCGAACACGGTGGAGGATGTCCCCTCAAGATCGACTGGTTCGCCGCCCGCGCGATTACTTGCGCCGATCCTATCGTCATCCACGATGTCCGGGCGGGCCGCGCCGTTCCTCTTTCCGATCACGACGCCATCGGCGTCGACATCCGCGTGCCGTAAAATAGGGAAATGCTGGCTTCCCCCATCGACGCTGAGATCGAAGTAAAGGATCTCGCCCAAACCATCATCGATCGCGAAAAACAGTTCGTCCTGCAGAACTACGGCCGTTATCCGCTTGCCCTCCGCCGAGGCAAGGGTTGCTACCTTTATGACTTCGCCGGCAAGCGCTATCTCGATCTCATCTCCGGGATCGGCGTCAACAGCCTTGGCCATGCCCACCCGCGCATCGTGCGCACCATACGCGACCAGGTGGCCCAGTTGGTGCACTGCTCGAATCTCTACTATCAGGAATATCAGGGCCTGCTCGCCGAAAAACTCGCGCGCATCAGCGGACTCCAACGCTCCTTCTTCTGCAACTCCGGCGCCGAAGGCATGGAGACCGCGATCAAAATGATCCGCTCCCACGGCCGCCGTCTTGATCCCGCCAAGCACGAAATCGTCAGCTTCGAAAATTCCTTTCATGGCCGCACCATTGGCGCCATCTCGATTACAGGCCAGCCCAAGTATCGCCAGGACTTTGAGCCTCTCCTCTCCGGCGTCACGTTTGTCCCCTTCAACGACATCGCCGCGCTCGAAGCCGCCGTCTCCGAACGAACCGCTGGCGTGGTGATCGAAGTCATTCAAGGCGAAGGCGGCGTATACACTGCTTCCGAGGCCGTGCTCCGCAAGGCGCGCGAGCTCTGCCATCGGCACAACGCTCTGTTGGTTTTCGACGAGATCCAGTGCG
>JBGSME010000925.1:0-4404 GCA_041740335.1 Bryobacteraceae bacterium
CCAACACCATCGAAAGTGCGTGAGCGCCGAGGAACGTCGCGACGGCCGCCGTTACGCCCCGGCCTGGCACCAGCCACGTGCCCATACCGGCCACGAAGATCGCCCAGGCGAGATTCACCATTCCGGTGTGCCGTATCGACACGGCCATGAGGCGAGCGGAAGCCGGCGCCGAGCCCATGTGGACCAGCGCGGTGGCGACGGCGAACGACGCAGCCAGTTCGGTGCCCTTGTAGGTGGCGCCGTAGAGCAGTTCGAGCATCCAGGGCAGCAGCCCGATTACGATTCCGGCGAACGCGGCGGCCAGCATGCTTGCGACGAACGTGGAGACGGTGAGCACCCGCTCCGATCCGCCATACTCCTTGCCGCCGTTCTTGGTGAGCATCGAGAAGCTGGTTTGCCACACGAGCCCCGGCACCAGCGCCGACATGTTCCGCAACTGGTTGGAGATTGCATAGAAGGCCATGTGGACCAACGACGGGTCATACCTTGCGACCAGCGTCGCCACCCACCATCCGGCGGCGTTCAGCCCGATCACTCCGATCAACTGGACCGATCCGAAGCGCCACACCTGCCAGACCGACGGGCTATCGTGGCCGGCCAAACGGGGCTTCGATTTTGCGGATCGCCAGATCAACCAGCAGGCAACCAGCACAGCCAGCAGCACCGCCCCGGATTGTCCGGCGAGCATGGGAAGAGCGCCATAGGGGGCCGTCAACGGCAACACCAGCAGCATCCCGCCGCCAACCAGCAGGGAGAGCACGAGCAAAGTGGAATAGCTCCGCTGGCCGATCAGGAGTCCGCGGCAGCACTCGAGGAGGATGAACGCGCCGGCGGAGATCGCAGCCACTTTCAGCGGACCGGCGAGTTTGCCGTTTCGGAGCAGGTTATTGGCCAGCGGCTCGGCTCCAAGCCAGAGGACCGCCATCGCCACGGCGCTTGAAACCACCGACACGATCGCGAGCACGCGCAGCAGCCCGAGATAGCCGGCGCTGCCCGGAGGATGGTCGCCCACAAACCGGTTCGACGTGATTCCGATTCCGGCGCCGGCATAGCTGGCCACATTGTTGGCGGTGGTGAGCGCCAACGAGTAGGCGCCGAAAGCGGCGGCTCCGCCGAGGCGCGCCGCCAGGACGCTCGAAAGAAATACTGCGGCCCGTTCCAATCCAAGCGAGACGCCGAGGGCCGACATGCCTTTCAGCAGCGATAGTGACAGGGCCGGCTTCCCGCTGTCGGCGGGGCTGGCGGCCAATTCCGGCAAAGTCATTTTGGGAGTGACGACGGCGCTCATGGTTCGCCTAGGAGGCCGATGAGGATGCGTAAGGCTTGGGAGTGTAGCCCTGATACGATTTCGACTTCCGGGGATTCCAATCGTTGAGCACAGTGCCCACCACCGGTATCCCGTCGTCGCCCAGGCAGTCTTGCGCGGCCGCTGCCTTTTCGCGTGTGGTCTTGCCGGCACGCAACACCAGCAGCGCCCAATCCGATAGCGATCCAAGGACGCGGGCGTCGGAAACAGCGAGCATCGGCGGAGTATCGATCAGCACAACGTCGTAGTCGCGCCGCAAACGGCGGATCAACTGACGCATCCGTTCCGAGTGCAACATCGTCGATACCTCGCCGTCGGCAACCGAAGCGGTAGGAATGACGAAGAGACCGTTGACCTCGGTGGCAACCGCGACGCGGTCGGCCTCCACATCCTGGATCTGTTCTTTTTCGTTCAGCAACGCCGCCAGGCCCCAGGTAGTCGGCAGGTCGAACACCTGGTAAAGCCGAGGCCGGCGGAGATCGCCGTCAACGAGAACCACGCGGCGGTTGGTGCGCGCGAGGGCCACCGCGAGATTGATCGAAACGGTGGTCTTTCCGTCGCCCTTCTCCGGGCTGGTCACCACCACGACCTGACACTGGGTGCGCGCCCCGCTGGCAAAAAGAAGGGATTCCATCGTGCCGCAGAAGGCTTCCGCGACGTGCGGCGGATCGCCCCGGTAGGTGGCTGTCTCCATCCGGTCTCCGCACAATCGCATGGTCATCTTCAGCCCGGCCTCGCGCGGTTCGGCAACCGCCGATTCCTCTTCCCCACCCTTGGAACGGCTGGACCGGCGAAACCCGATCCGCAACGTTCGGCTGGGCGTCGACGGGATGACGCCGAGTTCCCGCACCTGGAGTTGCTGGGGAGCTTCACCGGGATGCCGCAGCCGATGGTCGGAGCGCGAGCGAAGCATGCCGATCCCCATTCCGAGGCAGGTGGCGCCAAACCATCCCACGCCGATGCTTGCCAGCCAGTTCGGTGAGAAAGGAACAACCGGCGGCACGGCTTTGTCCACAATATTGATTGTGCTCGTCCGCATTGCAGCCGCCAAGCCCACTTCTTCCACCTTCTGCGGCAACACCTCGTAAAGCCGGCGCCCGGAATCCACATCGCGCTTGAGCATCTGAAAGACAACCGCTTTGTCACCTTGCGCCGACAGCGCCGCCGTCTGCGCGCCGAAAGCGCTCTGGAGCATCCGCTCGCGCCGCTCCGTGGATTCAAAATCGGTCCGCAGCCGGGTGAGGAGGTCCTGATGCTCCTTCCGCAAGGCGGTCTCCACGGCCGCTATTTGTGCCTGAAGTTCCCGGACCCGGTAGTGCTCCGGCTTCATCGTGGCGCTCATTTCGGCGGCTTGGCGCCGGAGTTCGGTCAGACGCATGCGGTACTCGCGGATCGGGCCGGCGTCCAGTTGCAGCGGCAATGCATCGGGAGTGCTGCCGAGCACCACTTCATATTCGGACTGCTTACCGATTCGCGTAGCCTGGGCCCGGGAGAGCTCTCCCTGGAGTTGCCGGAGGTTCTCCTGTGCCGGATTGGCAAATTCGGTGTTGAAGACGAGCGACGACGCGCGGGCCAAATCCCTCATCTCCGCTTCCGACTGGGCCAACCGTTTGCGGACGTTGTCAAGCTGGCTGCCGAGCCACTCGGCGGTCTGTTTGGTGCTCTGCTGCCGGGCCTCCAGATTGTTTTCGATATAGGCTTCAGCCATGCTGTTGCACATGTTCGCCGCCAGTTGGCCGTCGCGAGCATCGCACAGAATTTCGACGATCCGAGTGTTGCCCAAGGCACGTATTTTTACCCGGCGCGAGGCATCCGCGATCAGGGAGCTGAGCGGTGCATTCTCAGGCTTGGCGACCTTGATCAACCCGCCGGCGAACGCCATCGATCGATCCTTGGGCGGCTCTTTCACCTTGGCCATCGTTTTGGTCAACGCCCGTTTCAGAATGGCGTCGCTCTGCAAGAGCTTGATCTCGGTTTGCAGATAGGCGTCCGGCAACCCGACACCGGTGTTCGCGGTGCCGCCGGCATCCGCGTTCATACTCAACACTTGCGTGTTCAGGCTCTGAATGTCCAGTGCGGTCCGCGCCCTGTAGAGCGGATGCTGCATCATCGCGAACCCAAAGCCTCCGAGGGCGCCCACCACCGAAAACAACCCGACCATCCCGAGATGGCTGCGCAGTGATTCCCAATATTCGCTCCACTGGCCCGGCCGGCCAACCGCCCACGCCGGGTAGTTATCCGGCGCCTCGGGCACATAGCTGCGCGGACGCGTGGCGACGGCTCTTGATTTTCGAGACATGTGTGAACCTGTCATCTGCTCTTATCGCCGCCAGATCAATATCCCGGTTGCCACTTGCAGCGCGGTCTCGAGCGATCTTCTCGTCACGGTCTTCGCCGTGCTGTTGGGCACAAAAAGGATGTCGTTGGCCCTCAGCGTCAGGTCCGGCTTTTTACCGCCGAGAATGCTTTTCAAATCCACGCGGATCTCTTCGCGCCCGTCGAGCGATCCGGGAGCGCTTTTGGACGCGCGCAATATCTTCGTGTGCCCCGCCGAAGCCTGTGGATCCAATCCGCCGGCCAGCGAAAGCACTTCCAGCGCCGTTATCTCGTCGCGCCCCACCAGTGGAATGCTCCCCGGTTTGTGAACATTGCCCACTACGTAGACTCTTTCGGCTTGCGGAACCGCGATCACATCTTCCGGCCGAACCAGAATGTTCTCTTCCGGATTGTCGGCTCCAATCAGACTCTTCAGATTCACTTCCGCCACCGTCGTCGCGGCGCCGGCTTCGCGGACTCCGGGGAGCGGCAGCGGACCGTAAATCGCCTTCCGGGTGATCTTGACCACCGAACCCGCGTCGGCCTGCACACCACCGGCAAGCGCCAGCATTTCAAGCAGCGATTTCTGACCCTGTGCCTCGTGAACCCCTGGCTTGCCAACTGCGCCGATCACCGATACAGGCTGGCTGCGGAACTCCGCCACCGATCTCGCGATGTCGGGCTCGACATAGAATCGGTCGAAAGCCTTCGCCAAGGCCTGCTCGGCCGCTCGAACTGTCATCCCGCGAAGCTCGATGCGCCCGGCCATCGGGAGATTCACC
>JBGSME010000926.1:0-7428 GCA_041740335.1 Bryobacteraceae bacterium
GGCCGGCATGTGGGCAAGCTGGTGGAGAATCGCGGCGAGCGAGTTCTGCTCCGCCTGGACATCGTTGAGCAGCCGGGCGATAACCAGTTGCTCACGAACCACCTGCTCGGTGTCATCTTCAATCGCCTGCGCGCCCTTCACCGCCACAAGACCGGCGATACCCAACAGAATCACCACCAGAGCAAAGCCTACGACCAGCGCGCGCAGAACGGTGCGCTCGGTGAGAGTGGCCGGCTCAGGATAAATCATCGCTGGCACTAGTCTAGCGAAGCTACCTCGGTGCGATGAATTTTGCGATGCGCGCGGCGGCTGGGGTGGTCGCAGAAACAAGATAGCCGGGGGCCAGTCCGCTGGCAACCAACAGCGCGGTACAGGCGGCAAGCGCCCAGCGCTGGGCGGGCCGTGCATCGGGGATCGGTGTCACGCGGGTGGATCGCCGGCCCATGAACAGCGTGGAAAACAGGCGGAAGGTCGTGATCGCATTGAGAGCGGTCGCCAGCGGTAGGGCGACTCCTAGAAGCGGATGGCTCTCGAGCGTTCCGTGAAACAGCAGGTCTTCCGCGGCGAAGCCAAGCGTCCCGGGCAGGCCGATCAGGGCCAGTCCGGACACCGCGAAGAATGCCGCCAAACGCGGAGCCGGAATCGCCAGCCCAAGGAATCCGGTTGGAGCCGCGGCCTCGGTGGTGCGTGTCTCGATTGCCCGGTAGACCGTGATCAGGCCGGTGGTGGCAAAGGAAACCACCCACCAATGGACCAGCCCTCCCGTGATTCCTTCGACATTTTGATTCTCCAGTCCGGCGAGAATAAATGCAGCCTGGCTCACGCAGAGGAGACCGAGAATCCGCCGCGGGCTCGATTCCGCCAGCGCCAGTACCGCGGCGTAGACCGAGGTGAACAGGGTGATCGCGTTAAACCACGGAAGCGAATCCGGGGCCATCTCAGCCCCGCCCGGCAGCGCGAAGCGAATCAGCAGATAGGCGCCGAGGTGGCTATTGACGTTTAAACTCAGCAGCGGCAGGGAGTCGGTTTCGAACGCGCGCGGCAGCCAGAAATGAAGCGGAAAGATTCCTTTCCGGATCAGCGTGGCGATGAGGAATGCGAAGAATGCCGCCGGCTGCAGCGATGGCGTTTGGCCCAGGCTCAGCGCGGTTCCAACAGCAAGCGCCACTGTGCTCGCGATCAGCGCGGCGCGGGCGGTGCTCGACCCTCCGCCGGTTCCCAGGAAGGTGGGCAGCAGCGCGACTGACCAGCCGAGCAGAAACAGCCAAATCGCGCTGCTGGCGTAGGCCACCAACGTGCCCGCAAGGATCAGCAGGGCATGCGTCAGGTTGGCGCCGGAAACGTCTTTGCGCGGCGCCGCAATCACGGTGATCAGCCAGAACAGCACATAACCCGCCATCGAGATTGCTGCCAGCGAGTCGATCTGAAAAAGTGAATCGGGCATCAAATCAGCCTTCCGCCTTCGGAGCCAGCGCGCTTACCGGGGCTCCGGCGCCGTCAGCGTGTGGAGAATCCTTCTCGAATGATCCGAGCCACCGCGAGAATCGGAGAATCGGCTCCGTAGCGGCCCGGTCGACGATGGCGTCGTAGAATCCGCGTTCCATCCCCGCGCGGTAGAGCCACATCCGGACTCCAGCGGGAAGGATGCCGTGATAGTGCTCGCCGGTACGGCCCAGATGTCCACCCGCGGCGGCGTGAATCCGGTGATAGTCGTGCAGCATCGATGGCGCGCGGAGGAATTGCAACGTCCGGACCACGATGTGCCCGCTCATATGGGCTAGGGCGAGCATGGGGAATCCCAGGCCGATCTCCACGAAGATGATGCCCAACTGCGTCATGGACGCATAGGCCAGCGAGGTCTTGGCGTCGGAAACCACCCGGTGAATCAACGTTGCCATGATCGCCGTTCCGGCGCCGACTGCCACCACCGCTCCCGCGGCCACCGGGGAAGCCCGGAAAATCGGTTCCGCGCGCAGCAGAAGATAGGCGCCGGCGTGGACCGAAATGGCTCCGTAGAAAATGGCGCTCGACGGGGTTGGGCCTTCCATCGCCCGTGGCAGCCAGCCGGAAAATGGAAATTGAGCGGACTTGCCGGCGGCGGCGATCAACAACAGTAGTCCTACGATGGTGGCGCTGGCTTGGCTGAGTTCAGCCGACTGCAACGGCCATTCGCCCGTAAACAGCTTCGAGAAGTCTGCGGTTTCCCCCAGGTAGTGCGCCGCGAAGACCCCGAGCAGCAATCCGAGGTCAGCAATCCGGTAGGTGGCGAAAACACGTAAGGCATTTCGCACTGGTTCGCGCCGGTCGTCAAAGAACGCGATCAGCAGTACCGACGTGATGCCCACCAGTTCCCAGCCGCCGATCAGCAGATCCAGCGAACCGGCCGTAAAGGCCAGCAACGATCCGAACGTGAACAAGTGCATCAGCAGGAAAAAGCGGAAATATCCCCGTTCGCGATGGAGGTATCGCACCGAAAACGCGCCTACGATGCCGATCAGGGCCGTGGTCAGCCCCACCAGCGGTAGCGACAGCCGGTCGACGAACAGCGAAATCACGAAATCATAGCTGCCGGAGGTGAACCAGTGCCCGAGCGGCGCACGCACCGAATGGATACTCTCCGTCATCATCGAGTAGGCGAGAATCGCCGCGGCGCTCGTCGTGACAATCGAGGCGCACGCCGTCACCCGGGCGATAAAGCGTTCCGGCGGCGTCCAGCCGAGCAGCCAGCCGGTGGCAAGACCGAGGAAAACGACGCCCGGGACGGCGACGATCAGGATCAGAAGGCTTTGCAGGTTGTCCATTTCGCTCACGCAGTAACCAACGGCCCCGTCGAATGTGCGGAAGCGGGGGCTTTCTCAATTCGCGCGATCGAGAGGTGCTCGCGATGCCCTGTGTACCAGTCGACCGAGGTAGGTGCGTCGAACAGACGCTCATCGCCGCCTTCGATCACCTCCCAGACGGCGTTGCCGGGCTCGCCCCCGCGATACATGTGAACCACTCCCGTGTCCGGATCCGAAGTGGCCAGCCGGATCCAGCGGTTCGAGAGGAACTCCCAGTTCAAAGGGTTGCGGTGGATGGTTTCCAGCGCCCGCTCAGGCGTCGTTTCGAGCACAAACAGGATTCGGACCGGCTCGTGAATTTCCACCATCTGCCAGGGCAGCCCGGTGCGCAGATCGCTTTCCGCACCGTTCATCACGCCAACCAGGCCCGTAACGTTGTGCGGGAGCTTGGTGCCGCAGCCATAGCCCTCGTTGTCCACAAATGAGAAATAGTATTCGAGATTGATGCCTCCGCAAACCGGGATCACTGCGCCCAGCAGGCGGCCCAACGAGTCATTATCCGGGTCCTGCGCGGCGTCGTAGGAAACCAGAAAGGCGCGGCGGTCAAAGAAAAGCCCGCGCGAAGAGGCCCGGCGTCCCACGATGCATACGGCGTTGGTGCAATGGCCGTATTCGGGGCGCGGTTCGGCCAGATGTTCCGACCGCTCCTGCACGTGATGAAGGCCGCCTTCGTCGGTAAGCCCATACGCCGCGGCTTCAAAGCGCCGCGCGCGCTCATGGCCATTCCGGGCACGAGCCTTGTCGAGCGACGCTCTCACGCGAGCCAGATCCCGGCGGTGCGTTTCCGGCACTTGTTCGAGATCGTACAGATCGACATCGTCGTTGCAGGTGTCGTGATAGCCGCCGACGAACCATGTGTCGTCGGGAATGATGATGTCGCGGGCCCGAAGACCCTTGCGGACTTCGGGGTGATTCGCCATGGCCGCGAAAATGCGCCCGTTCGGTCCGCCCCGCCGGCCCCCGCAAGCGCCGCAATCGTGCGCCGATTCGTGGGGATTGTTCAGGCTCGTCGAGCCGTGGCCGAGAACTACGACCAGCCTCGCCATCCCCTTGCGCAATCCGGCCGGGCCGAGAACGCTCGCCACCCGGTCCACTTTCTCCGGGATCGAAAACCCCTGCAGCAGCCCCTCGGCGGCTGCGTGACCGGCTGCATCGGTCCGCATGAAAGCCAGTTCGGTGCGCGGCTCCGGCAGCACGCTCTCGTTCAGCCAGGAGATGAAACCGGCATAGCGGCGCGGGCTCAAAACACGAGCGGCGAGCGGAAAAATGGTGAAGACTCCGAGTACCGTGGTGCCGATCCAGCCCCGGACGAGCGTCCGGGAAGAAACCGACCAGTGGCGGGCCAACTCCGCCCAATGCTTCCGCAGAGTCTGGCGCCGTTCGTGCTCGGCATGGTGCCCCTGGGCGGGACGCTCGCGGATTTCGTGTTGTGGCTTTACCACTACCGGGCACAGCGCAACCGCATGAGCGTCGTCGATTCCGTGATAGTTCATCGCGACGCCGTAGAACCCCGCCGCGCCGTAAGTTTCAATTTCCGGGTCGATCTCCTCCAGGTGGCGGCGGATCGATTCCTCGCGCTCATCGATACAGAAGAAGACCTGGGCTGCGAGGCGCTTGGGAGCGGGGAAGGGCTCGCGCCGCGCGTGCTCCAGCATCGGAAGCAGGATCTGCCGTTCGTGCCTGCGTTCGTAGGCAAAGTGGAGAACGCGGCGGCGCTCCCATTCGTCGAATGCGTCCACCGCCTCAAAGAAGGCCCTCAGGTGCTCAGGTTTGAAAGCGCCGAGCGCCGGGGCGGAAAGGCCGCATAACTGCGCCGCGTCGTAGTAGCCCGCCGCCCGGGCCAGCCGGATCGCTTCCGGGGCATGCACCAGCGGCGCTACCGAGCGCCAGGAGACGCTGTTGCCCATCAACGTTGCCACGGCGGCGCGGGTAAGCAGCATGCGTACCGCCATGAATTCGACCAAGCTGGCCGGTACGTCCTCATGCGGAGCCAGTTCGGGCTCTACTTCAAGACGGTGCATCATCCCAGCCCAGCCCGGCAGGGCGAGCAATTCCGCTTCGAGCACGTGTTCCCACTCCGCCTCGGGAATTCCCAGTGCTTCGAGTGTCGCCGACAGAGCCGCCAGCGGCTCCTTACCGCGCACGGCATCCACGAACTCAGGCAGGCGGCGAAGCTCGTGCGGCTCGATCGAGAATGGTTGACCCAGCACCTCGAGCGCCACGCTCCAAAGGCCGTTCTGCCGCTCCGGCATCGGCCAGTAAGCAAGGCCTTGATCGAGGAATGCCGCGGCCAGCCGGATCAGCAGCGGATGAACCGCGTCGTCGATATCGGTGCCGGTGGCGGCGAGTACGCCGTCACGCGGTCGCGCCGGATGCTCCTCCGCGGCCGCCTTCGGCGCTGGAGTGTGGCTCAGGCAGAAATCGAACAGCGTACGAGGAGATTCCTTCGATAAAGCCGCTCGTGCCTTCGGCGGCAGATCGGACCGGAACTGGTTGGCAAGCCCTGCTTCGTCCAGCTCCCAGGCGATCGTCTCCGGGCGGAAAGTGCGTGTGCCAGGGCGGAGCAGCACCCGGCGAAGGTCGCGCCGGGCCAGGACCCCGGGCACTATCTCGTCTCGCGCTGTGGCCTCCGCGGCCACCACTGCATCGATATCCTCGGCTCGGATGCGGCCCGCCTCGATCGCCTGGCGGTACGCCTCCTCGCGCATGTAGGGCTCCGTGCCATAGAGCTTCGCGGCTTGGCAAACAGCGTCTTCAAACTTCAGATGCTGAAAGGCGTGCAGCGTATTGTGATGAATAAACACGCCGATCGGACCCTGCGCCGGAAGCAGGTGCGACAGATGACCGAGAATGTGTTCGAGGGGCGAATGGAGAGACATCAGCCTGCATCCAGTCTTGCATGGACACCGGTCCGCTCCCATCCCATCGGTAGGGGGTCGCGAGGGCCGGTTTTCCGGGACCCCGGGATTCCGGGCCGGGAAACCCCTTGCTCGGGCTATTTCCGGCTTGCGTGCTTCGGGCGCAAGCTGTCAACATGTCTTCTTCACAGCCGGGTTCGACGACACGACCCTCCGGACCGATCCCACGGGGCACCCTCTCCGGGTTCCAGAACTATTGGAGAGAGGATCTCCTCTCCGGTTTTCTGGTATTCCTGATTGCTCTTCCTCTTTGCTTGGGAATCTCGCTCGCAAGCGGCTACCCGCCGATCGCGGGCATTTTCACGGCGATCATTGGCGGCATGCTCACGCCGTTTTTCTCGAATTCGGAGCTGACCATCAAGGGCCCGGCTGCCGGGCTGATCGTGGTGGCGCTCGGCGCAGTGCAAAGTTTGGGTGAAGGCGATCCCATGGTCGGCTATAAACGTGCGCTGGCGGTCGGCGTGGCCGCGGGCGTCATCCAAATTCTGTTCGGGCTGCTGAAAGTAGGCGTTCTCGGCGAATTCTTCCCGGTGGCCGCGGTCCACGGGTTGCTGGCCGCCATCGGCGTCATCATCATCGCGAAACAGGCGCATGTGGCGCTGGGTGTTGCGCCGCACGCCAAGGAGGCTCTCGAACTGCTCGCGGAGATTCCGAAAAGCCTGGCGAACATGAATCCGGAAATCGCCGCCATCGGCCTGATCAGCCTGGCGATCCTGTTTCTACGCCCGCTCGTCAAGAACAAGCTCGTCCAGGCGATACCCGGACCGATGCTGGTGCTGTTGGTGGCGACGCCGCTCGGCATCTACTTCGGAATCGAGAATCAGCACCTCTACAACTGGGCCGGCCACGACTATGAAATCGGGCCGAAG
The DNA here is from genome assembly GCA_041740335.1 of Bryobacteraceae bacterium. Lineage (GTDB taxonomy): Bacteria > Acidobacteriota > Terriglobia > Bryobacterales > Bryobacteraceae > DSOI01. The sequence goes on from JBGSME010000926.1 coordinate 6,628, forward strand.
TTCCTCGTACACCTCCCTGGCAGCCTTCTCGGCGCGATGGCATTCCCTGACTTCTCGGTGCTGTTTACCAGGCAGAGCCTGATCTGGGTGATCATGTTCGCGCTCGTCGGGAGCCTGGAATCGCTGCTCAGCGCCAAAGCGGTGGACCTGCTCGATCCCTATCAGCGCCGCACGGACCTGAACCGCGACATGCTTGCGGTGGGCGCGGCCAACACTTTGTCGGCCTTCATCGGCGGGCTGCCGATGATCAGCGAGATCGTGCGTTCGTCGGCCAACCGGAACAACGGCGCCAAGACCCGCTGGGCGAACTTCTTTCACGGCGGGCTGCTGCTGGTGCTGGTAGCCGCCGTGCCGCAGTTGCTCAACAAGATTCCGCTCGCCGCGCTGGCCGCGATGCTGGTGTTTACCGGATTCAACCTCGCTTCGCCCAAGGAGTTCCGGCACATGTGGGCGGTGGGCAAGGAACAGTTCGTCGTGTTCGTGTCGACGCTGATCGCCACGCTGGCTACAGACCTTCTGGTTGGGATCGGCGTGGGCATCCTGGTGAAAGTGATTATCCACCTGATCAATGGGGCGCCGGCTGCTGCGCTGGTGCGCCCAAGAACCGTGGTGAGCAAACCGGCGGGGGGCGCGCCTCCGGTGGTGCATGTGCATGACGCGGCGGTGTTCACCAACTGGCTGCCGCTGCGGAAGCAGATTGCGGCGATGGCCACCGAGCATCCGCGGGTGGTTGTCAATCTATCGAAGGCGAAGCTCGTCGATCACAGCGTGATGAAGAGGCTTGAGGAGATGACCCAGGAT
>JBGSME010000927.1:0-3800 GCA_041740335.1 Bryobacteraceae bacterium
GACCAAGTTGGCTTTTTTAGGGCAATCCACTCCTGCGCTATTCCCCAGAAAGTTGTAGCAGCCTCTTTCTTCTGGCGAAGGCGGATTTCCTTCTTGTGCTCAAGGGGATGGACTCCCTGATCCACGAGCTTTTTTGCCTGATCCCGCAATTCGCGGGCTTTTGCAAGACCGACTCCGGGATACTCACCAATGGTGTATGTGCAGTCCTTTCCATCGATGCGGTAATTCCACTTCCAATACTTTGAGCCTGCGGTGCTTACCAGCAAGTAGAGCCGCCCCATATCTGACAACTTATACGGCTTGTCCTTCGGCTTTGCTGCTTTGATCGCGGAGTCGGTAAGTACCTTGGTAGTCTTCATGGAGGGATGAAAGCATTGATATTTACCACCAATTTACCACCGTTTTTTCGGATAGTGTCGGGTAGTTCAGGAATTTATCGGACCACAACCTAAGTAAATACGGGTGTTTTGAGCTTCCACGGATAAACACACACGCTGCTGATGATTATCGATCATCAGCAGCATGGCGAAAACCTTTCACCACAGAGACACAGAGACACAGAGAAAACCGAGATAAAGTTCATAACCTCATCCTCCGAATACCGTCTTTCAGCACGGGAACATTGAAATTCAGGAGCAATCCTGTCGAGAAACCGCCCAATCGGAGATAAGTAAGCAGCTGAGCCTCGTGAATCGGCAACAGGCGCTCAACGGCCTTCAATTCGACGACTACGTTGTCTTCGACGATCAGATCAAGGCGATACCCGATGTCAATGCGGCGTTCCTTATATTCAACGGGAAGTTCCACCTGACTGGTAAAACGCAAGTCACGCAGCCCAAGTTCAACACATAGACACTCTTCATAGACCGATTCCAGCAAGCCGGGCCCCAGAGCACGATGCACATCGATTGCGGCACCGATGATTTTCTCGGTTAACGAATCTCTCTGTGCCTCTGTGTCTCTGTGGTTCATGGCTTTTCGTCCAAGCGTGTATCCAAACCCTGTTCGGCCAGTTCGGCGGCACGCAGTACCGCCCGTGCCTTGCTTTGAGTTTCCTGCCATTCCGATTCAGGAATCGAATCCGCGACGATACCGCCGCCAGCCTGGACATACAGTTGCCCGCCCTTGAGCACGGCGGTACGGATGGCGATGGCCAGGTCCATGTCGCCGTGGAAGCCGATATAGCCAACCGCGCCGGCGTAGATGCCGCGTTTAATCGGTTCGAGTTCGTCAATAATCTCCATCGCCCGCACCTTTGGCGCGCCGGAAACGGTGCCGGCCGGGAACGTCGCCTTGAGCACGTCGAGCGCATTAAGCCCGGACTGCAGTTTACACTCGACGTTTGAGACCATATGCATCACGTGCGAATAACGCTCGATGATCATTTTTTCGGTCATCTTGACGGTACCGACCCGCGCCACGCGCCCGACGTCGTTGCGGCCAAGATCCAGCAATTGCAAGTGCTCGGCGCATTCCTTCTCGTCGGCCATCAGCTCGGCGGCCAGCGCCTGATCCTCGTCGAACGACGAGCCGCGCTTACGCGTTCCGGCGATCGGTCGCACCGTGACCGTGTCACCTTCCAGGCGCACCAGGATCTCCGGCGAAGCACCGACGACGTGGAAGTCCTCGAAATCGAAATAGAACATGTACGGCGACGGATTGAGCGAGCGCAACGAGCGGTAAAGCGCCATGGGACTCGCGCCGAAGGGTTTGGTCATGCGCTGCGAAAGCACCACCTGCATGATGTCGCCGTCGGTGATGTACTGCTTGGCCTTCTGTACCGCCTGTTTGTACTGCGCTTCACCGAATAGCGATACGGCGGTCTCCGAAGCCTTGGGTTTTTCCTGCGGGATTTCCACGGACTGGCGCAGCTTGGCCAGCAGTTCCCTGAGCCGTGCCTGGGCCTTCTGGTAGGCGCCCGGCACGCCGGGTTCGGCATATACCACCAGTGTCAGCTTGCCGGAGAGATTGTCGACGACGGCGATTTCCTCGGAGAGCAGCAGGACGATGTCCGGCGTCCCGAGATCATCCGTCTTGGCCGTACGCGTCAGTTTCTTTTCGACATAGCGCACCGTGTCGTACCCGAAGCACCCGACGAGGCCGCCGCAGAAGCGCGGCAAGCCGGCGAGCGGCGCGGCGCGGAACCGCTTCATGTAGTCGCCGATGAAATCGAGCGGGTTGGTGTCGTTCTCGCGTTCGGCAATCCGGTTGGCGGTCACCACCAGCACCTCGTGGCGGTTGACCACAATGCGCGTCGGCGCGGCCAGGCCGATGATCGAGTAGCGGCCGAAGCGTTCGCCGCCCTGCACCGATTCGAGCAGGTACGTGTAGGGGCCGTTGGCCAGTTTCAGGTAGATCGAGAGCGGGGTATCGAGATCGGCAAAGGTCTCGAGGGTAACGGGGATGCGGTTGTAACCTTCAGCGGCAAGCTGATTGAATTGAGTTTCTTTCATGAGACGACTCCACAAGCGGGCACTGCAAGACGAGACACGGCACGAACAGGCGTGCCGAACCAGAGACTAGACTTTCCGGCAGGATCGCCAGGGCCACGCCTCCGCCCAGAATGCGGGCTCAAGATGCAGGTTGTGAAGAATTACGTTCATGCTATGTAGTCAGGACGCCCGGAAACGGATGTGTTTTGCTGCGGACTCGATGGTCGGGACTATAGCATCACACGCGAGTTCCTGCACATCCCGCCCCTCGTTGTAACCATACGGCAAAAGGAACACGGGGCAGCACGCCGCGCGCGCGGCAAGGAAATCATTAACCGAATCGCCGATAAACAGCGCATCGGCAGGCGACACGTTCAGGCGGCCGCAGGCCCACACCAGCGCCATCGGATCCGGCTTGTGCTTCGGCAGGCTGTCGCCGCTCACCACAACGGAGAAATACTCGGCGAGCCCGGTCATTTCCAGCAGCGGCCGGGTGAAGGCCTCGGCCTTGTTGGTAATTACCGCCATCTGCAGGCCCATGCCCCGGATGGCCTGCAGCCCTTCGATCACACCGGGGAACAATTGCGTGCGCCGTCCGTTCTCGCGGGCGTAATGCCGCCGGAAACTGGCCAGCGCCTCGGCCGGCGCGGGAGAAGCATCCTCCGCGGCATCCAGCGAATCGGCCAGCGACCGCTTGACCAGATTGGGGATACCGCGCCCAACATAGCGGCGGATCGCCTCTTCGGACAACTCGCGGCGTCCCAACTCCTTTAACATGGCGCACACTGCGGCATGCAAGTCTGGCACCGTATCAAGTAACGTACCGTCCAGATCGAACAGCACGGCGCGGACATCAATCATCGTCATCGGCCGCCCTCGTCAAACGCGCGCCAGTTGGGCACGCATCGCCGTGATGACCGAATCGTAGCGGTGCGGATCGCTCTCCTTGCCGGCCTCGTATATCGCCGAACCGGCAACGAAGGTATCGGCTCCGGCCAGGGCGATGGCGGCGATGTTATCCACCTTGACGCCGCCGTCGACCTCGATGCGGATCCGGCGCCCGCTCTCCTGTTCATACTCCTTGATCCTGGCGCGCGCCTCCTGCAGCTTGCCCAGCGTCGCCGGAATGAATTTCTGCCCGCCGAACCCGGGATTGACGCCCATCAACAGTACCAGATCGAGCTTGTCCATCACGTAGTCCATGTAGTGGAGCGGCGAGGCAGGATTGAACACCAGCCCGGCCTGGCAGCCATGCTCGCGGATCAGCGACAGGCTGCGGTCGACGTGATCCGAGGCTTCCGGGTGAAACGTGATGACATTCGCCCCGGCCTTGGCGAAATCGCCAATCAGCCGGTCCACCGGCTTGGC
>JBGSME010000928.1:0-2608 GCA_041740335.1 Bryobacteraceae bacterium
GCGATGGCGCCGGCGTCGGCGGGCACGGCGGTCCGGATAAGTAGCTCCATAAGCGGAAACCCTGTATTGTAGCGCCCGCGTTGATACACTGTAAGCATTCTTGGTTCGAGTAGATTTTATGAACAGCAGTCCCAACTCCAGACGTAATTTCATCGGCAAAGTTGCCGGCGGTCTCGCGGGCACGCTGGCTGCGCCAGCGGCGGTGCTTGGCGCGAATGAACGGATTCGTCTCGGCATCATCGGTCCGGGTGCTCGCGGCATGCAGATCGTGCGCGAGGCGATGGCCTGTCCGAATACCGAGATGGTGGCCTTCGCCGACATCTACACGCGGCGGCTGGAAGAGGCAAAGCAAGTTGCGCCGTCGGCCAAGACCTATCTCGATTACCGTAATCTGCTTGACGATAAGGACGTGGACGCGGTGTTGATCGCGACGCCGCAGCATCTGCACTGCGAGCACTTTGTGGCGGCGCTCGATGCCGGCAAGCACGTGTATCAGGAAAAGACGATGGCGTTCACGGTGGACCACGCCAAGCGCATGCGCGCGGCGTACCAGAAAGACGCGGGCAAGCATGCGGTGCAGATCGGGCATCAAGCTTGCTCGAGCGGCACGGTTGCCGATGCGATGGCGTTTGCGCGTTCCGGAAAGCTGGGCAAGATTACGGCGGTGGAAGCGCACATGTACCGCAACACGCCGCACGGCAAAGCGCAATGGTCTCGGCCGGTGTTTCCGGACATGACTCCGGAGAACATTCTTTGGAAGTCGTTTCTTGGAGAAGCGCCGCAGCGCGACTTTGACGCGAACCGTTACATCAATTGGCGGTTCTTCTGGGATTACTCGGGCGGCAACGTTTACGAGAACATGTGCCATCAGGTGGCGTTCTGGTACAAGGCGCTCGAAGTGTCGATTCCGAAATCGGTGACGATGGTGGGCGGCGTTTATCTTTGGAAGGACGGCCGCGAAGTACCGGATACGATGAACGTGGCGATGGAACTGCCCGAAGAGATCCTGTTCTCGTGGGCATCGGGGTTCGGGAACAACCAGCTTGGGTCGAGCGAAAGCGTGCTCGGCACCGATGGCACGATATTGCGCGGCAACGGAATCCGGTATCAACCGCAGAAGGTGAACCTCCCGGAGGAAACCGAGAAGACGGGTTTCACGAAGACGGAGAAGAACGCGCACATGCAGAACTTCCTCGACACAGTGCGCGGCGCCGCGCAGCCGAACTGCCCGTTCGACGTCGGCTTCCGCGTTTCGATCGCCTGCCGGATGGCGGTTGAAAGCTACCGGCAACAGCGGACCGTGCGCTGGGACGCCGTCCGCGAAGAGATCGTATAGTCCGGAATTATGGACTTCCATCTCAGCGAAGAGCAGCGCGACTTGCGCAAGGCGGTTCGGGAATTCGCGGAAGGCGAAATACGGCCGCACGCAGCGGAGTGGGACGAGGGCAACATCTTTCCGCTCGAACTGGTGAAGAAGCTCGGCTCGCTCGGATTTCTTGGCTCGGTGTTTCCCGAAGACTACGGCGGCGCGGGTCTGGACTACGTCAGCTACTGCATCATCATCGAGGAACTGAGCCGCGTGGATCCGAGTGTAGGCCTTATCGTGGCGGCGCACACCTCGCTGTGCTCGAACCACCTCTATCTGGCGGGGACCGAGGAGCAGAAGAAGAAGTATCTCCCGAAGCTTGCTACCGGAGAGTGGATCGGCTGCTGGTCGCTGACGGAGCCGGAAGCAGGGTCTGACGCGGGCGGCACGCGATCGCAAGCGGTTCGCGAAGACGGGGGCTGGGTGCTCGATGGCGCGAAGACGTTTTGTACGAACGCTCACTATGCGCAGTTGTGCGTTGCGATGGCGGTGACCGACCGAGGATTGTCGTCGCACGGAATTTCGGCGTTCCTGATTGAAACAGGAACACCCGGTTTCCGTTTGGGCAAGAAAGAGGACAAGCTGGGAATGCGGGCGAGCGCGACGGGCGAAGTGATCTTTGAGAACTGCCGCCTCGCGGAGGATCAATTGCTGGGTAAGCGCGGGGAAGGCTTTATCGATAGCCTGAGGATTCTCGACGGCGGGCGCATCTCGATTGCCGCCTTGTCGGTGGGTGTGGCGCAGGGCGCCTATGACCTTGCGTTGAGCTATTCGAAGCAGCGACGGCAGTTTGGCAGATTCATTTCCGAGTTTCAGGCGATTCAACACAAGCTGGTGGATATGGCAACGTCGATAGAGGCATCGCGGCTGTTGACGTATCGCGCGGCGGCGCTGCACTCCGAACACAAGAGCGTGAACAAGGAATCGGCGATGGCGAAGCTGTTCGCGTCGGAGGCGGCGGTGAAGGTTTGCGATGAAGCGGTGCAGATCCACGGCGGATACGGTTTCATCAAAGACTACGGCGTGGAGAAATTTTATCGGGACGTGAAGCTCTGCACGATTGGCGAAGGCACCAGCGAGATTCAGCGGCTGGTGATCGCGCGCCAGTTGCTGAAATCCTAGATGCAGCCGGAATTGGCACTCCGCGTATTGGCCGGCGAATTGCGGGCGGTGGCACGGGCGGCGACGCTTATCGAGAATCGGGCTGAGGGCAGCCGTGCGTTGGTGGCCGATCTGGCGGGG
>JBGSME010000929.1:0-4418 GCA_041740335.1 Bryobacteraceae bacterium
CGTTCCTGATGCCGCTCGAAGATGACGCGATCCGTTATCCGGCGATCACGCGCAACGATCCGGTGGGGCGTCTGCAGACGAGGCTCGACAACGGCGAAGCCCATCTGCAGTGGCGGGAGCCGAACGGGTATTTGCTTTCAGTGCTGGCGAACCTCGGGATTGGCGTGTCGTCGCAGACGCTGGTGTTTTCAAAGACGAGTTTCCAGCAAAACCTGATTTCACCGGCGGCGCCGCGTGCGCTGTACTTCAACGACGACGTGTATATCGGTTGGGTGAAGCATGGGGATGTGGTTGAGGTATCGACGGTGGATCCGGAGAAGGGCGGCGTCTTCTATACCCTCGATCAGCGGCGCGTGGATCAGCCGAAGTTTATCCGGCATGACGAATGCCTGCAGTGCCACGCATCGCCGAAGACGCTGGGCGTGCCGGGGCATCTGGTGCGCAGCGTTTTTCCGGATCGCGAAGGATTTCCGCAACTGAACGGCGGATCGTTCCACACCGATCACAGCAGCCCTTTTTCGGAACGCTTCGGAGGATGGTTCATCACGGGAACGCATGGCGGGATGCGCCATATGGGGAACGCGATCGTCACCGACAAAGCCAAGCCGGACCAGATTGACCGGGAGGCCGGCGCGAATGCCGAGGCGCTGGGTGAGCGGGCGGACCTTTCCATGTACGCTTCGCCGCACAGCGATCTGGTTGCGCATATGGTGCTGTCGCATCAGGTGACGATGCACAACCTGATCACGCGGGTGAGCTACGAAACGCGGGTGGCGATCAGCCAGCAGGAGGGGATCAACAAGGCGCTGGGGCGTCCGGTGCACGAATGGTCAGACTCGACGCGCCGGCGCATTTACGGCACCGCGGAGGTGCTGCTGAAGTACATGCTGTTCACCGAAGAAGCGCGGCTGGAGTCGCCGGTTCGAGGCACCTCCCGGTTCGCGGACGAGTTCGCGCAAACCGGCGCGCGCGATTCCAAGGGGCGTTCGCTGCGGGATTTCGATCTGAACACGCGGATGTTCCGCTACCCGATGAGCTTTCTGATTTACTCGGAGGCGTTCGACGCGCTGCCAGGGCCCGCGAAAGACTATATCTACCGGCGGCTGGATGAGGTGCTCAACGGCAGGGCGGCGGACAAGGCTTACGGGCGGCTGACGGAGAGCGATCGCCAGGCGATCCGCGAGATCCTGATCGAGACGAAACCGGAGTTGAAGGCATTGTGGGCCGGGCGGCGGGTGGACGATTCCGTTCAGACCAGAGCCGGTCAGAGGCGGTAGACTTCTTTTGCGGTGCCGCTCCAGATGCGATCGCGTTCTTCGGCGCTGAGCGGGGCGATGGCGCGGGTGAAGGTGTCGTGCCAAAGGCGGTAGTTGGCAGCCACCAGCATCACCGGCCAGTCGGAGCCGAACATGAGGCGGCGCGGCGTGAAGGCGTCAATCACGGTGGCGATGTAGGGCGCTAAATCGGCGGGGGACCATTCGAGCCAGTGGGCTTCGGTGGCCATACCGGAAATCTTGCAATAGACGTTGGGGCGCTCGGCGAGAGCCTTAATCAGGGTGCGCCAAGGCTCGAGCACGTGGCCGCGGATGAGGGGTTTGGCGATGTGGTCAAGCACGAAGACCTGTTTGGGGTGGCGATCGACGAGGGCGATGGCTTGTTTGAGGTGGCGCTCGTAGATGAGGATGTCGTAGGTGAGGTTGCGGGAGGCGAGCTTCGAGATTCCGTTGTTGAACTTGGGATCGTCCATCCGGTCATTGTTCGGTTCGCCTTGCAGGATCTCGCGGACGCCTTTGAATTTCTTGTCGGGGACGAACCGGTCGAGATCGGCTTCGACATCGGGGCCGGCGAGTTGGACCCAGCCGACGACTCCAACGATCTTCTGTGGTTCGGAGGCGGCGATTTCGAGCAGCCAGCGTGTTTCCTCGAGGGTTTCGCGGGCTTGGACGGAGATGGCCGCATCGACGCCGGCGCCGGCGAGGGCCTGGCGCAGATCCTTGGCCAGAAAGTCCTGACGAAGCATTTTCATGTCGTCGCCGATCCAGCCGTATTCCTTGGCGCTGTACTTCCAGAAGTGGTGATGGGTGTCGATCTTCATGGGCAATCGTCATTATAGGACGTGCGAGAATGAGGATCCGGGAATAGATTTGTTCCCGGGCGGGATGTATTGGCAGGAGAAGTGTCTTTTGAGATCGCTCGCATTGGTTTCTATGTTGATTTCGTCCTCTGCGCTGGCACTGGGCGCAGCGCCTCCCACTGGACCTGAGGTGGGCACGAAGGTCCCGGCGTTTTCTCTGCCGGATCAGAACGGACGGATGCAGTCACTGAAGACGCTGGCGGGTCCAAAGGGCCTGGTATTGGCTTTTGTACGATCCGCGGATTGGTGACCGTACTGTAAGGCCCAGCTCGTGGAGCTGGCACAGCAGGTAAAGGGATTCGAGGATCGCGGTCTGAAGGTGGCGGTGATCACCTATGACACCAAAGAGGTCCTGAAACATTTTTCGGACCGGATGTCGATTCCGTATCCGATGCTGTCGGACCAGGGATCGAAGGTGATCCAGGCGTTTGGGATTCTGAATACCGGGGCGAAGAAAGATACGCCGTTCTACGGTATCCCGCATCCGGGCACGTATATCGTGGACCGGAACGGCAAAGTGAAGTCGAAGTATTTCGAAGAGGACTACCGGGACCGGTTCACCGCTGCCGGGATCCTGGTGCGCGAGTTTTCCGCCGATGGCGTTGCGGTGACCGAGCACGAGGCGGCGCACCTGACGATACGGACGAGCGCCAGCAATTCGGTGGTGAACGGAGGCAGCCGGTTGACGCTGATGGCCGACATCACCCTGCCGGCGAAGATGCATGTTTACGCGCCGGGCGTGGAGAAGCCGTATATTCCAATAAACTGGACGATTGCGGAGTCACCTGGGTTTACGGTGTTTCCGGTGACGTATCCGGCGTCGCGCAAGCTGGAGTTGAAGGCGATCGGGGAGACGGTGCCGGTGTACGAAGGGAAGGCGCGGCTGGTGCGGGAGATCAAGGTCGTACAGTTGAAGGAGGCGCAGGCGGCGGCCAAGGATGGGAAGCTGATCGTGGAGGGGGCATTCCGGTATCAGGCTTGCGACGACCGGATTTGCTACGCGCCGGAGACGGTGCCGCTGCGTTGGGAATTGGAGTTGCAGCAGTATGACCGGCAGCGGGCGCCAGCGGAGCTGCGCGGGCCCGGCGGGGTGAACTGACGGTTGGTGGGGGAGGAGGGACTTGAACCCTCACGGGTTGTTCACCCGGCAGATTTTGAGTCTGCTGTGTCTGCCATTCCACCACTCCCCCTGGAGTGGATACTCGTCTCAGTATAGCGGATAGGTGCGGGGGTTTTTCAGGCTGTCCCGGGTTCCACGGTGTCGAGCGCGGACGTAATTTCCTTCGCCTTCTCGTACAGCATCCCCGTGTCGCCGGAGCAGCCGAGAAACCGCATGCCGCGCTCTTTCCAGAACTTCGCCAGTTCGATCGTGCGCGTCTGCGTACCCGGCGCGATGCCGCGGGCGTCGCAGGTGTCGCGAATGGCGAGCATCGCGTCGACGAGCCTGGGGTTCTGGAACTCGCCGGGGATGCCGAACGAAATCGACAGATCGGCCGGACCGATCATCACCGCATCGATACCGGGCACCGCCAGCAATTCGTCGCGCATCTCGAAGGCGCGCTTGGTCTCGATTTGCAGCACCACCATGGTTTCGGCGTTGAGGTGTTCGATCATTTGCGGCATCGTTGCTTTTTCGTGATCAATGTGGAAGGCGTTGAGCCCGAAGCCGCGCTGGCCGGCGGGCGGGAACTTACACCAACTTACGGCCCGTTCGAGTAACTCCACCGATTCGACGCGCGGAAAAATGATGCCTTGCGCGCCGACGTCGAGAGATCGGGCGATGAGGGAATACTGCAGGTCGGCGACGCGGACGATGGGGGTGAAGTCGACTAGCGGGGAGATGCGGCAGAGGTCCTGTATGGTTTCGAGGTCGAAGCCGCCGTGCTCGGTGTCGATGAAGGCCCAGTGGAAGCCGGCCTGGGCGAGGATCTTGAGCACATCCTGCGACCGGAACTGGCCGAAGTTGGTGCCGTACTGCACCTTGCCGGCGGCAAGGGCGCGTTTTACTAGATTGGTGCGCATGGTTAGACTGTCAGGATGATGTGATCCGGACAATCCAGCCTAACATTTTCATCGATGCGATCGATGAGGTCGAGGCCATGACGGGCTAGGAAGGGCAGGATGGTGTAGAAGCGCTCCTGCAAATGACGGTCATGAAAGAGCAGACAAGCGAGTTCGGTGGCGTCGGCTTGGGCGCGTGTATTGCGGCGGAGGGCTTCGCGTTCGGTCTTCACGCGGATCTTGTCCAACTGGTAGAGGATCTTGGCGCGGCTCTTGTCGAGCG
>JBGSME010000930.1:0-4467 GCA_041740335.1 Bryobacteraceae bacterium
GGCCAAAGGCGCTACCCGTGGAGTGGCGCTGCTGGGTGACCGTATTTTCTTCGCCACCGACAACGCGCACCTGATCTGCCTGCACCGGTTGACCGGTGCGTTGATGTGGGAGATGGTGATGCCGAAGACAGCGGGGAAATACGGCGCCACCGCCGCGCCCATGGTTGTCGAGAATCTGGTGATCTCGGGCATGGCCGGCGGCGACGGGCCGCTACTCGGCTTCGTGGCTGCGTATCGCGCGACGACAGGCGAAGAAGTGTGGCGGTTCCGCACCGTGCCCGATCGCGGCGAACCGGGCTCGGAAACATGGAAAGGGACCGCGCTTGAGACCGGTGGCGGCGCGACGTGGTTGACGGGGTCGTACGATCCTGAGTCCGGCGTGCTGTACTGGCCCACCGGGAATCCCTTCCCGGACACCGACGGCGATCAGCGTCTTGGCGACAACCTGTACACCAATTGCGTGGTCGCGCTCGACGCGCGCACCGGCAAGCTTCGCTGGCACTTCCAATACACGCCGCACGACCTGCATGATTGGGACGCCACCGAACCACTCGTGCTCGTCGATGCGATGTTCCGCGGCCGCCAGCGGAAGCTGCTGCTGCAAGCCAACCGCAATGGCTTCTTCTATGTGCTCGACCGGACCTCCGGCGAGTTCCTTCTCGGCCAGCCGTTCGTGAATAATATCACCTGGGCGAGCGGAATCGCCTCCGATGGGCGTCCCGTGTTACTTCCCGGCAACGAGCCCACCGCCGCCGGAACTAAAACCTGTCCTGCGGTGCGAGGCGCAACGAATTGGTACTCCACGGCGTTCAATCCGGCAACGCGGTTGTTCTACGTGATGGCGGTGGAAGACTGCAACATCTATCGCAAGGCCGGCTTCGGCGGGTATGTGCCCTATCGCGATCCGGCGAATCCGCCGGCGAAGTTTCTGCGTGCTCTCGATGTCGAGACAGGGAAGATCGCCTGGGAAGTTCCGCAAGTGGGTCCGCCGGAGGCGAATTACTCGGGCGTGCTTTCGACAGCCGGTGGACTGGTTTTCTACGGTGAAACCGGCGGGACCTTCGCGGCTGTAGACGCGCGGACGGGAAAGCCGCTGTGGCACTTCCCGACCGGCCAGCAGTGGAAGGCGTCGCCCATCACCTACATGGTGGCAGGGAAGCAATACGTGGCGATCGCCGCCGGCGGCAACGTTCTGGCCTTTGCGCTGCCGTAGGTTCCGGTCCTACTTCTTCACGAGTTCGACGCGCCGGTTCTTCGCGCGACCCTCTTCGGTGCGATTGTCGGCGATCGGCTTGGTTTGGCCGAAGCCCGCGGGCGTGAGCCGGGCGGCTGCGATACCGGCCGAGGTCAGCGCGGCCACAACGGATACGGCTCGGGCTTTCGATAGCGTCATGTTCGTTTCAGGCGAACCGGTGTTATCGGTGTGACCCTCCACGCCTACTTTGAGATCCGTCCGCTTCTTGAGTAGCGCCACCATTTCGTCGATGGCCGGTTTCGACTCGGGCAGAATGTCGGCCTTGCCGGTGGCGAAGTGGATATCGAGGGCGATGAAGCCGTCTTTGTCGATTGCCGCAGCCATGGCGTCGGCGGAGATCACTTGCGCCATCGACTCCACTTCCACGATGTTCAGGAAATAGTACCGCCCGGAGCCGCTGGGTGCACGCACTTCGGCCCACACCTCCTTGCCGTCTCTTGTGGTTGCCTTCATCACGCTGAAGGCGGCATCGGAATATACCAGCGAACCACCGGCCGCTTTCATGGCGTTCTCGTAGTTGCGGCGGATGGCGAGTCCGCCCGGATGCGTTTCACCCGCTGTGAGGTAGTAATTGATTCTGGTGTGCTTGCCTTCGATCGGCGTCGGCGGCTTGGTTCGGAAAGCGTAGCTGGCGAATCCGAATTGATCATAGCTGGAGATGTAAAAGCCCGGCATCCGGTTGGGGAACAGCGGATGATCGGCGCTATTCTTGACGTCTTTGGGGTGGCTCTGGCCCAGGAGCGGGCATGTCAGCAGCACGGCTAGGTAGAGCAGGCTGCGTGAATTTTTCCTCATGCTGCTGATTGTACCCGAGATGGCCGCCCGCACGATTTGCCGCTGCGATGTTGTCGATCGTTTTATCGCCTATCGGATTCGGCAATTCGGCAACGGCGAACTCCGCGCGGCGCTGCCCAGTGAGCTATTTTTAGTCCTGACGTCCTCGTTGGACATCATGCTCTTGTGCCCGTGATATTTCCAGGCCGGCAGCAACAACAGGCATTTCGGCAACTCACGGTTGCCCGGCTTCGGATTCGTTTCCGTGAGTAGGCCAATTGATCGAAATCCGGGTCGCACTCGGCCAGGATTCCTAGGATCGTCACTATGACGAACAGTGCGAACTGCGAGTCGAGCTTGTAGCCTTCTTTCATCACTAGCTCGACCAGCCTTTGCAGCGTCTCGGGATCCTGCGGCCCACGGCAAGAGCCTGGAATCCTGGGTGCAAGAGCTTGCGATGGAGAAAGCACAGGCCGGCCGCTCCACGCGGCAGAGCAAAACCCGCGCTGCTGACCTGGGAATTCTCGAACTTCAAAAGCACGTCAAACCCGATCCCGAAGGCCGGACCATTCGAGACTATATTGACCACGGCCGCCCGTAAGTGGCCGACTTTCAACTTTTCGACCACGTCTCTTACGACACGGTTTTCGGTCTTGCCCAAAGCAGTGGCCTCACGGTTTGCGATGCGCCATACCTCAACTTGGCAGTCCGCCACGGCGTTCCACTCGCGAGCTTCGATGGAGCGTTGCCTGACGCGGCAGCAAGGATTGGCGTTGTGCTTCACCCGCCAGATCCGAGAGTAGTTGCGTTGCGCAGCAGGTTCGCGCCCTCCGCGCCAACGCTACACACCTATTCCAGAGAGCCGTGCAACGGATGTTCCTTGATACACTGTCAATGTCTTGAGCAGGACGTATTGATCAGGGATTTGGCCCTGCGTCCGCTGGCGTTCGAATGTTACCGATGGAGGATTGGCCCCCTGGGATCAACCAGAGGCGGACAAAAATAATGCGCATTCTGAGCTTTTACGGCCATGCCCCTTCGCATAGCGGGATCATCTAGAAATGGCCGGCACACTGCCCTCGAGCCCAGCACGCACCTGGATCTTTCAAGCGAACCCGAAGTTCTACGACATTGATGCGGCCTTGGCGAACCTCAAGGAAATGTCGTGGTCAGTCAACCAATACAAACAGTCGATCAATCCTGGGGACGCCGTATTCCTTTGGAAGAGTGGTCCCGAGCAGGAATCGTCGCAGGGGCGACAGTCCTTACTGCGCCGGCAGTGATGGAACAGGATGGTCTCCAGTTTGCGGTTCAAGCCGATAAATTCGATAAATCTGGTTTGAGGGTTCGCCTGCGAATCGACGACGTGTACCCGGAAACGCTCTCCCGCGACGCACTCAAAGAAGCGCTACCTGATCTTTCGATCTTGCAATCGCCCCAAGGAACAAATTTTGGGATCACCCCGGAGGAGGCGGCTGTCATTCGTGAAATGCTGACGCCTCCCGAAGGAGGCGAGGACGAGATAGACGGCGGCGCTGGTGTTGCGCCAAGAAAGGGGTCGCGGGTTTGGGCCTATGCGCCAGGCCCAAAGGCGCAGTTTTGGGAAGAGTTCTACCGGGAAGGCATCATGGCAATCGGGTGGGATCAGCTTGGAGACCTTCGACAATACCCCGATCGCGCGGCAATTGCGCAAAAACTTACTGAGGCCTATCGGCTGGCAAGCTCCCCGGTGAACGACTCCCGAGCCTGTTTTGACTTTCTCTACTCCATGAAGAGCGGCGACACGGTGATCGTGAAGAGGGGCCGGGACGAAGCTGTTGGGTACGGAACCGTCATCGGCGGCTACGAGTTCCGGCACGATAGATCTGCCTATCGAAACGTGCGGAAGATCCGATGGGAACGCCGAGGCGATTGGAAATCGAAACCCCTATTCCCGGCGAAAACCCTCACGGATTTCACGCTCTACCATGACACGGTCCGGTACTTGACCGATTTGATGGGAGTCTCCCGGGCGCTGGCTTCAGTTCCGGCCGCGCCAAGTCTTCCTCCTTATACGGTGAATGAGGCACTGAATGCTGTCGCCTTTGAAAGGGCGAAATTCGAAGCGATTCTTGAACTGTGGCGCGCAAAGAAGAATATCATCCTTCAGGGTCCGCCAGGCGTGGGCAAGACTTTCCTTGCCAGGAAGCTGGCCTACACCCTGATCGGCCGGGAACTGCCGTCCCGCGTCAGCATGATCCAGTTTCATCAAAGCTACTCGTACGAAGACTTCATTCAGGGTTATCGGCCCAACGAGACCCTCGGGGGACACCCAAAACCGGCCAATGAGGGACACCTGAAAACCGGCCAATAGAGAATCAAGCAAGACATTGAGAAACGGTGGGGCATACGCTTCATCGAGTGAGCAATGTCTTGAACGAAGAGAAACGACAACAAGT
>JBGSME010000931.1:0-4733 GCA_041740335.1 Bryobacteraceae bacterium
CCGCCTCGAACTTCCCGCACAGCCTCCGCCCCGTATTACCTCCCAACCCGCCCATTTTGTAGTGAAGACCTAGCAGGTACGCTTGCTGATTCTGCTGGACTTAACCCTCACCAAACCCTCCAACTGCGAAAGTCAGGCTAGTTCCCTAGTAGAACTAGCGGCGAAACGGCGGCGAAACGGCGTGTCTCCCATATTTCCCAATCCACGAGGAAATATGGGGGACTAGCCGAACAGGCGATGCCTACCATCTGACCTCAGGACCAAAGCCCTCGGTCGCTGTCGTCCACAGCATTACCCCGCCGTCGGCTCGAATTTCCACGCCGGCGGTGTAATCCCCTTCACCCGAAGATAGACAATCAACTGCCCACGATGATGGGCGGTGTGCATATACGCGCGCATGCACAAGTCCGTGCCCGAATGCGGGGGCAGACGCGGCGAAAACTTCAGGTCTCCTCGCAGCATGTCTTTCTCGCCGAGTTTGCTTACCACCATCGCGACATAGTCGAAACACGCCGTAACATGACGCCGGACATCGTCCTTCGTCTTGGCATCCGATCGCGCTGGAGCTTCCCCAATCCCGAACACGCGGAAGTAGGCCACGTTGGCCATCCCCAGATGCGTCAGTTGCTCGGCGAAGGTGCGCTGCGCCGGATCGGGCTTGGAATCGAATCCCTCTTCGGGCATCGCCTCCAGCACGGCTAACGTATACTCGCGCGTGTCACGCCAATGTTCGGCGAAACTGTCGCGCCACGATTTCGCAAATGCGTTGGTCCATTCCGCGGCCACGGCGGGAGCCGGCGCGGCGGCAAGGGCTACAGAGAGCAGATGACGGCGGTTCATCTGCTCAGGGTAACATTCGTTCCCCCCCTTCAGCCCGAGCACAACGGCCACTCCCAGTCCGGCCACCCAGGTCGTCCGCGGCTCCGGCACGGGCCCCGGTGCCGTAGGCCCCGGCGTATCAGGCCCGGCTGCAGGTCGAGCCCGATCTGCAATACTGCCGGACCAGTACAGCACTCTCCGTACACCAGTTCGAAAGGAAACGCGCCGCTCCGGCCTGTGTAGCTGGCAATCGTCTGGATGGGAGCGGTGGGGCCCGCTGCGTCGATCACCAGCAGCCCTCCGATGATGAGCGTCAGCCCGTCGTCATGCGTCACCGTAAACAGCTGTCCGTTGCTCACCGAGACCATGCCGCTGAACCGCAGCAACGTCCCGATGGCTCCGTCACTCATCGGGCGGCTGAGGGCCGCGGCCGAGCCGGTTATGTTGAACGCGCCTCCCGAAGTAAGGAAGGCGTTGACAGTCGCGGGATTAGTGAAGTTAAGCGGAGAATCCACTTCGAACACGACGTCCGGCCGCGCCGCAAAGCGCAAGAGCCGCGAAGGCGCTAGGCAACCGGCGAAAACGTTTCACCATAACTCTTCCCTTTTTAATAAATTACACGTCGCAGCGAGCCATAAACCAAGGTGTCCGTGATTGCAACAAGATACAACCGCTTACTCGGAAAATGTTACAACCGCTCATGTAGATAGCCCCGCGCCGATTCGTTCAACGTTTGCCATGCGTCGCGGAATGCGCTATGGTGCCCTATATAACTTGGAGCGTAACGAAAATGAAAACTCTTCTGTCTTTCCTCCTCATCCCTACCGCACTCTTGCTTGCGCAAACACCCTCTGACCGGGGCCGGGAGCGCATCGAGCGCGAAGTTCGCAAGGAAATCCTCTCGCTGCCCTTCTATGGCGTTTATGACTGGATCACCTTCCGCGTCGATGGCTACAAGGTCATGCTCAACGGCGCCGTGTCCCGGCCGACGCTGAAGAGCGGTGCCGAACAGGTAACCAAGAATATCGAAGGCGTCGAAAGTGTCACCAACGACATCGAAGTTCTGCCCTTGTCACCCAATGATGACCGTATCCGCATTGCCACTGCCAACGCCATTTTTCGCCACCCGTCGATGACCCGCTATGCGATCCGCGGCCAGAACTCGCCCATTCACATCCTGGTCAAAAATGGCGAGGTCACCCTCGAAGGGGCCGTTGGGTTGGAATCGGAAAAGACCATCGCAGGCTTGCAGGCCAATGGTGTTTCTGGAGTGTTCAAGGTAACCAACAATCTCGTCGCCGACAAACGGCCGGTCAAAAAGCGAAAGTAAATCGCGATCTTCCGGCGCCGGCGCATGTCCGTCTTGCCCGAGGTCTTTTTTTAAGTTATTCCGCGCCTGTCACGATACGCCGCGTTCCTTGCCGAAACTGTCCTCACGCCATTCGTCTTGGCCTGCTGCCTTTCGGTAAATCCCGAACGGCCCCACCGCCCAAAGTTCGCCGTTCACCCGAACGAACCGCTCTAGAAATACCCATCCCGGCTTGCCCGCCGGCTGCCAGTGGGCCCCGCCGTCTTTGGTCACAAGGATATCGTTCTCCGCCGTGATCCAGCCGTTGCCGTCCTCGTCGATCGTCACCGATCGCAGCCAACTCTTCACGCCGCTCTCGATCGCCTCCCACGTTACGCCGCCGTCGGTCGAATGGAGAATCTGTCCCAGCATTCCTACCGCCCAGCCCTCTTCCGCATTCCGGAAGTAAACCCCGCTCAAGGACCACTCCGCCGCCGGCGTCCGGATCTCCTCCCACGCCATTCCTCCGTCCGTCGTCCGCAGGATCGTACCACCCCATCCCACCGCCCATCCGTGGTCCTCATCGCTGAAGTAGATACTCTCGATCGATTGCGATGTCCCCGTCCGCTGGGCCAACCATGTCCGGCCACCGTCCGCGGTGTGCATCATCGTTCCGCCATAACCCGTCAGCCAGCCGAGCTCTCCGTGAAAGTATATCTCCCGATAGTCGCTTTTCACCGGCGTTTCCACGGGTGTCCATGTTGCGCCGCCGTCGGTAGTGCCTAGCAGTGTCGCGTCGTCCCCCGCGATGAATCCACGCTTGGCATCGAGAAAGGCAACTGCGCGGAGGTGGGATTGTGTCGTGATCGGAAAACGCGTCCACGTCTTCCCGAAATCGCTGCTGCGCAACACACCGCCTCGATCGCAAACCAGCCACACCTGCGCATCTACCGAAGCAGCGTCCTGGATCCAGCATGGCGCACTTCCGGCCTCGGGACTGGCGGCAGCTAATGGCTCAGCCGCGGCAAGCAGAGCTACGGTAAACAGCAGCGGTAGAATCATGGCGAATACCTCCTGAACGCTTTCGCACCCCAGGCAAAAGCGCAAAGGCCGCGAAGGCGCGTGTTCCTCGAAAGAACTCTCTATTTATTAAGACGCCGCTCGCCGGAATAATGTTGCACGGTCAATCAGAATACGAGCCAACTGTACGCCGCGCCGGCCACTGTCATCGAAAGTCCCCACGCCAGTAACTGATTGAACAACCGCCGGCTTTCTTCCCCAGCCGGCATCGAGGCCACGCACAACGCTCCGATCGTCGACAGAGGCGACACATCCACGAGATGGCTCCCGATATTCATCGCCGACGCGATCGAAGCCGGGTCGCCTCCGCCCAGCTTCTCAACCAAACCGGGAATCGTCGGCAGGAACGCCGGCAACACCACGCCCGACGTGCTGCTGTACACCGATATGCTCCCGCTCACGAACGAGATCAACGGCGCGATGGTGCTCCTGGTGGCGTAGCGGGC
This sequence comes from Bryobacteraceae bacterium, assembly GCA_041740335.1. GTDB lineage: Bacteria > Acidobacteriota > Terriglobia > Bryobacterales > Bryobacteraceae > DSOI01. The sequence goes on from JBGSME010000931.1 coordinate 3,634, forward strand.
GATAAAGGAGGTGAAAATTTCGAGCCCGCTCGTCTTTTCGAGCAGCGAGATCAGAACAGTCACACCGCTCACCATCATGATTGTCCCCCACGGCATCCGGCGCAGCGCTTCGGCGTCGTCGGCGATCCGCGTCAGCGAGAGCAGCACCGCCGCCGCAAACGCCGCCATTCCAACGTTCACCTTCAGCAGCAGAACCGACGCCACGAGAGCCGTGATTGCTGCCAGCGTAACCAGATGCTTCCCTTCGAAACCCCCGTCCCCTTCGGCTGGGGCCTCGCTCTCAGCGCGCTTCGCGAATAGCCGCCAACCGCCAAGAATCAGGAACCCTCCGCCGGCAAGCACCGTGTGTGCGACCAGATTGTCGAAGTAGGTGCGCGTTTCAAGGCCCGGGAGCCCGATCCGCGCCATCAGCCCGCTGACAATGATTCCGGTCGGCGCGAACGGCGAAAGTGACCCTGCGTTGGCCCCGTTGCCAACCATGATCGCCATCAGAAAGGCTGGAATCCGCATCCGCGCCGCCGTCGACATCGCCATCGGAGCCAGCAATGCCGCCGTCGCGATGTTGCCCGGTCCAATCGAGGCGAGCGCCGCCGCCAATACAAAGATCAGCACAGAGGCCAAACCCGCATTGCCCCGGCAGCTCTGAACCGCCTTATGCGCCACCCTGTCCAGCGTGCCGTTCACCTGTGCTTGCGTGAACAGCAGCGTTACACCGGCAAGCGTAAGAAACAGGTCCACCGGGAAACCCGCCGTCACTTGGCGCACCGGCATTCCGCCGAGGTACACGCCAATAATCCATGAAAACGCAATCGAGATCAGCCCCACATTCAGCCTCGTAGTGCAACTGAGAAAAACAGCCGCCGCGAGCGCGGCCAGTGAGATGGCGCCGAGGTTCACGTTTCAGTGTACAGCGCAAGGCCCTACTGGCTCGGATTCCTGGACCCCGCCCGGATCGCCCCCGCCGCCAACACCGCACCATCACTGCCCGTCACGAAAACCGCCGCGCGCAGCGATTCAGCCCGCCACCCGGCGTCCGGCTTTAACGTGTGCGTGAAGTGATTCCCCCGGCCCAGCTTCACCAGTCGCCGCGCCACCCCGTC
>JBGSME010000932.1:0-4501 GCA_041740335.1 Bryobacteraceae bacterium
GGCGGCGGCGCTGCTGGCTCCGCGGCGGCTCAACTTCTACGCGCGGATGCCTCAGGCATTCGAGGCCACGCGGCGGATCTACGCGCTCGATGGCAAGGCGGATCACGTGTTTCTGACGATGCAGATCGAGGGTGTTCTCGAAGGCCGTTACGATCACGGATACGCGTCGGGATTTTAGTTTTCGTAGTAAACTCCCAACTGGAGAGCTTTTATGATCCTCGGCAAGTTCTGGGGCGCCATCCGCGCCCAAATTAACAAAGTCGCCAACCTGTTCTGGGAGGCGGATCCGATCGCGCAGATGCAGTATGAGCACGATCAGGCCGTCGAGCAGCTCAAGGAAGGGCGCAAGGGGCTGGAGACGTATCGCGGACTGGTTGAGTCCGTGACGCGGCGCGTTGCCAACGCGCGCAGCCATGTGAAGAAACTGGAAGCCGAGACCAAGGCGTATTTGAAAGCCGGGGAGCGGGAGACGGCGGCGAAGTTCGCGCTCGAGTTGCAGAAGGCGAAACAGGAGCTTGCTTCCTACGAAGAGCAACTCCAGATGCATGAGACCTCCTACGAGAACAATCTCAAGAAGATCAAACACGCCGCGCACAAGCTGGGCGAGGTGCGCGAGCGGATTCAGAAGTACGACGCGGAATTGAAAATGAGCGCGGCGGAAGCGGAGGTGGCAGCGCTCTCGCAAAGCTTCAATCTCGACGTGACGACGGACTTCGGCCAACTCGAACAAGTGATCCAGGGCAAGATCGACAAGAACCGCGGCCGTGCCCGCGTGGCCGCCGATTTGTCCTCGGAAGGGCTGAAAGAGATCGAGGCCGAGGAACGCGTGCAGAAATCGATGGCCGAGGACGCGCTCGCGCAGTTCGAGGCCGAACTCGGTTTGCGGTCGCCGGAAACATCGGCGATGGCGGAAACGGCCAAGAATCTGGGTCCGGCCGTCGAAACCAGAGAAACCGCCACCGAAAAGAACTGATCCCGCCGGCGGCGGTTTTCGATAAACCGAACCGCGGCGAAACGCTCGACGTAACTGCTATTGAGGAGTCAACATGGCGAACGGAAACCCGAAACCCGCTTTTTATCTTGCTGTCCTGGTTGTTGTGCTGGGCTTGGTTGGGCTTGGATTGTGGCGCTTCGGCGCGCTGCCCGGAATCGGCGGGGGCGGCGCGATGGAAAGCCCGGTGGAATCGGCGGACTCGCAGGGCATCACGACGTCGAAAGACTATTCGTTCGTGCCGGCGCAGAAACTGCCCCCGGTGCAGGGAATTTCCAGCTACAAGCCGATGGCGGATCGCACGGTGCGGTTTGCGATCAACGTATGGGCGGGCTGGGCGCCGATCATTTTCGCCAACGGCGGATTCAAGGCCGGCAAGCTTTGGAAGAGCCCGGGCGGAAAGGATTTCAAGGTAGAGCTCACGCTGATTGACGATCCGGTGGCGATGCGCGACGCCTATGCGGCGGGAAGCGTGCATATCGGGTGGGGGACGCTGGATATGGTCCCGCTGTTCCTCGAGAGCTTGCGGCGCGATTCACGCGTGATGCCGCGGATCTATCAACAGGTGGATTGGTCCAACGGCGGAGACGGCATCGTAGTTCGGGAAAATATCAAAACTGTGGCCGATCTGCGGGGCCAGACGCTGGTGCTGGCGCAGAATTCGCCTTCGCACTTTTTCGCGTTGAACGCGCTGATCAACGCGGGCGTGCAGCCGTCGGAAGTAAAGTTCAAGTTCACCCAGGATGCGTTTCAGGCGGCGGCGGCGTTCAACGCCGACAAGTCCATCGCGGGCGCGGTAAGCTGGGCGCCGGACATTTACAATTTGTCGAAGGTGAAGGGCAACCGGCTGCTGGTGAGCACGGCAACAGCCAACAAGCTGATCGCCGACGTATGGTTCGCGCGCGCCGACTTCGCCAAGGACAACGCCGACATCATGGAAGGGCTTACCCGCGGCATCTTCGATGCGATGACGGACCTGAAGGAACAGGCCAACAAGCAGTCCGTGGCGAAGCTGATGGCCGGCGGATATTCGATTCCGGAGACCGACGCATTGGGAATGCTGGGTGACGCGCACTCGACCAACCATGCCGAAAACCGCGAGTTCTTTCTGAATCAGAACAACCCTACCAATTTCGAGCGCACCTGGGACATGGCTTACTATCTGTACAAGCGCGTGGGTGTGGTGGGAGACAAGGTTCCCTTCGATCAGGTGATGGACTTCTCGGTGATCCAGACGCTGGGGAAGGAAGCCAAGTACTCCTCGCAGAAGAACGAATATGACGTTCAGTTCGCGCCGGTGGCGGCGGCGGCGATTCAGGGCGAGAGTCCGGAAATTCTCACCAAGACGGTGGTGATCCACTTCTTCCCGAATTCGTGGGACCTCGGCAAGAAGATCGCCAAGAACGTGAACGGCAAATCGATCGAGGAGCTCTACGATCCCAACGTGAACTTCGTGGTGGAGGAAGTGGGCAAGCTGGCCGGGCAGTACGGCGCGGCGCGCATCGTGATCGAGGGACACAGCGACTCTTCGATGAAGGGGCGCGTACCGGAAGGCGCGGTTCAGGAATTGAGCTTCAATCGCGCGAACTCGGTGAAAGAAGCGATCGTGCGTAAGTTCCCAACGCTGCAGCCGAACCAGTTCGCAGCCTCGGGCATGGGTTGGGACAAGCCGGCCGATGCGGGCGATCCGCTGAATCAGGCAAAGAACCGGCGCGTCGAAATCAAGGTGTATCCGGCCGAGGCCGTGCAGTAGCCGTCTTCGAACGACACAATGATCCGCTCCGGTTTGTTTGATCTTCGCGTCCCGCCGCCGCCTCTCACCGGGCGGCTGCTCGGGCTGGCCACGGTGGGATTGGTGTTCGCTGTCTGGTGGATCGTGACGCGAGGTGCGACGCCGGAAACGAGGATGATATCGCCGGTGATCCTTCCATCGCCGGGCGAGGTGGCAGGCAGCATCGGTTCGTTGTGGAGCGAACGGGCGCTGGCGGCAAGCATCGCGGCAACTCTGCGCCGGGTGCTGATCGGGTTTGGGCTGGCGGTGATCGTGGGAGTGCCGCTCGGCATTATCGCCGGATCGTGGCGCGTATTCGATGCGGCTTCGGCGCCCTTGGCCCTGTTCGGGAGAAACGTTCCGGTGGCGGCGCTGATCCCGTTGACGATTCTGTGGTTCGGCATCGAAGAGACGCAGAAGGTGATGTTCATCTTCATCGCATGCATGCCCTTCATATTTTCCGACACGGTTCGCGCGGTAACCGCGCTGCCGGACCGGTATGTGGAAACAGCGCAAACGCTCGGCGCATCGTCGAGCCAGATCGTGGCAAAAGTTCTGGTGCCGTTGGCGATGCCGGATATCTACAAGAGCCTGCGCGGACTCTTCGGCATGGCGTTCGGCTACATCATGCTGGCGGAACTGATCAATGCCGAACATGGGCTGGGGTATCTGCTGAGCACCAGCCAGCGGCGTGGATTGTCGGAGCATATCATCCTCATCCTGCTGGTGATCGCCTCGCTCGCTTTTCTGATCGATCGTTTTCTCGGATGGCTGCAGCGCGGCTTGTTTCCGTACCGGGAGAACGAATCATGAGCGAGGCGGAAGCTCCGATTATCGAATTCAAGAACGTCAACAAGACGTTCCACGGCACCAAAGCCATCGACGATATCAACTTCCGCGTGGACAATCATCCCGGGCGCGGCGAGTTCATCACCATCATCGGGCCTTCCGGCTGCGGGAAATCGACGATCCTGCGCATGATCGCTGGTTTGCGCCCGCACTTCCCGCCCTCGTCGGGATCGGTAACCGCGTTCGGCAAAGCCGTGGATGGGCCAGGCCCGGATCGCGGCATGGTGTTCCAGGACTATACCTCGTTCGACAACCGGACCGTCGAAGACAACATCGCCTTCGGACTGGAGTGCCAGGGAGTGCCGGCGCTCGAGCGGCGCGAGCGGACGCGGGAATGGATCGCCAAGGTGGGGTTGAACGTGGATCGCGACGCGCACAAGTATCCGCATCAGCTTTCCGGCGGCATGCGGCAGCGGGTGGCGATTGCCCGGACGTTGATCCTGAAACCGCGCATCATCCTGATGGACGAGCCGTTCGGTGCGCTCGATCCGAACACGCGGCTGAACATGCAGGACCAGTTGGTTGCGCTATGGCGGGACGTGGAAGCCACCGTGTTTTTCGTAACGCATTCGGTGGAGGAAGCGGTCTACCTCGGCGACCGGGTCTACATTCTGTCGCCTTCGCCGGGACGCTTGTTTCGTGAGATGCCGGTGCCGCCGCCGGATCATCCGGCGCGCGAGATGCAGCGCGAGGCCGGGTTCAACGAAATCGTGTTCGAGATCCGCGACATAATAGAAAAGCTGGAATCCAAGCCCGATCGCGATGGCGACTCCTAACGAACAACCACTGCCTCCGGGAGCCCGGCGCGCGAATCTCAAGGACTATCTGAAGTCAGCGTTTCTGTACCGCTGGAACGTCCTGGTGTTCGGCGGCGCGGTGGCGGCGGCGAT
>JBGSME010000933.1:0-9934 GCA_041740335.1 Bryobacteraceae bacterium
GCCTCACCGCCGCCCGTATCGATCCCCGCCGCCGCCGCCGTCTCCGCCGATGAACCCACCAGCGCCGCAAAATTCGTCTTGAGCGTCTCCGGATTGATCTTCGCCCATTCCTTCGTGATCCCCGTCATCAGCCGGTTCAACTCCGGTGTCACCGCCAGCGCCAGTATCGTGAACCCGCTCCGGATCTGCCCCGCCCCGAAATTCAACGATCCCAATGACCATGCCTCCACCAGCATCTTCACGAGCGATGGCGATAATTCCGGCGTCCGCGCGTTCCCCGTCTTCAGCTTGTCCAGGCTACGCCCCAGATCCCCCGCTAGCCGGGGCATGTCCAACTCGAAGTGCCTCGCAATCGCCGCGAAATCGCCATCCGTCTCGTCTTTCAACTTCGACAGATAGTGCTCGATCTCCACGTCGTACTGCCGCCGCGACATACACAACGTAGCCGCTCCGTTTAACGCCATCCGCGTTTCGTCGTTCAACTTTCCAATCAGACTCTTCAAACTGACCGACATATCGAAACTCTCCTTTTTCTCACTGCAGCATCATCACCGTATCATCGGGATGCCGCTCGAACCTAGGCTTCACTTTCATCCACGTCGTCCAGCCAAGCTGGATCGTGTCATTGTCTTCCAGTTCGCACTGCGGAACTTCGTCCTTCCGCAACACCAGTTGCAACTCGAAATCGTATTGATCCCGCGAATAAAATCGCGTCAGCGTTCTGAGCCGCTGGTATCCCGCTTCCCCAGGCAAAAACTGCCGGTATTCCTCCATCGTCAACGGACCCAGCCTCACCCTCACCCGCGACTGCTGATCCCATACCGCGTCTCCCACCACCGTCCCCGATCCCAACGCCGTCGATTCATCGAACTCGTTCTCAAACCGGCACATCTCCCCATCGGCCAGGGCATACCACGCCCCCGCGAACTGCTCCACCACCGCCGGTACTCCGAAATAATCGCCGATCATCTGCTCCAGCCCCACCGCCGAACGGCTCTCCGGACCCAGCAATCCCGCGTAATACAACATCGTCCGGTCGTCCACATCCTGCCGATCTCGCAGCGATGGCGAGTTCAGCCCCACCAGTGACTCCAGATACGCCACCATCTGTGCATCTTCGTACCGCACCGGCAGCCGCGGCTTCTTCCACGCCCGGTAGAACAACGACAGCATCCGGTGATGGAACAAATCCAGAAAATCGCGTAGCGTCCGGTCTTTCTTCCGGTCGCGATCGATCACCGTCTCGCTGTAATAATGCGGCAGCACCCCCGAGCTTCCCGTCAGCCCCAATAGATTCACCGTCATCTTCCAAGGGCCTTCCCTTGCTTCCAACCGGTGAATGTCGCTCGGCGGAAATCCCAGCGATGGGTTCAATCCGAATCGCACCGCCTCCTTCGCCGGATCGCTGAATGTCCCCACCGGCGCCCGATCCGGAAACATTTCCTCCAGCGCCCACACCGCTTCGAAAAACTCGAACGGCCACGGGTCGTCCCGTAACAAACGGCCCAACTCCACCATCCGCTCGTCCATCGCACCCGCGGCCCGCGATTCCACCGCGTCTCGCGTTTCCGGTTCGCCCGCCCTCGGCTCGGCGTCTACACCAGGATCTTGCGGCCCGATCGGGGTGGCCATTGGCGTAGTACCTCCTTCCGTTGCTCAGTGCGAACACTCAACTGCGTGAAACTGTTGATCGACGTGTACATCCCCAAAAACCGGTCAAGCACTGTCGCAAACAGAAACGCGCCCGCTCCAACGAAATTGCCCTCGTCCAGCTTCAACTCGATCTCCATCCCCCGCGCAAAGCTGATTCCATGGTCCGACGCGACTCGCGCAAATTTCGGCCGGCTCCACAATCCCTTGATTCCCTCGATCTGCTTGTCCGCGTAGTCCCCGCTCGATGCCTCGTACAGCCGCAAAAGCTCCTGCAGCGCCTCTTTGCTCTTCGGAGACTCCCCGCGCCCACGCCCGCCCCCGTCCCCGCCGAGCGACAAGTGGTTCAGGGATAGGTGCGACACCAGCCGCCAAAATGCCGCGTTGCCCGCCGGCGGCGCCAGCCACTTCGTCGGCCGCACCAACGCCCGGATCCCCTGGATCGGTCCCCCGCCTTCCAACTCGAAATCGTCGTCTCCATCGAACGGAAGCTTCGATGGCAAATCCCGGTTCGTGCACGTCAACCGGCATGTCACCGCGTCTGCGTCCGGAATCATCGGCTTCCTCGACAAATCCACCAGCGACAGATGCGTCTCCGAACTCCCGTCGGACCGCCATGGCGTCGGCCGCCGCGTCGCGTACCAGAACGTCGCCTTTCCCCCCTGAACATCACGGTGCCGCACCGAATACAACGGATCGAATTCCACCACCTGCTCCGATCCCGCGCTCGATGTCACCACGCTGTCCACCGAAAATATGTCCATCGCTTGTTGCCGCCGCGCGTCCGGTACAATCCGGTACTCGTGCCGCGTTCGCGTCAACAGAATCGGTTCCGCCACCTGGGAGAATAGGTTCACCGCCGGCGTCGCCGCCAGCCGGAACAATCGCTCGTTCACTCCCGTCTCGAACATCTGCCTTCGTTCCTGCCGCTCGAACGGCGATAGAAAAAACAGAATCTCCACCGTCGAATCGAACGTCGATAACGCCTCCGCCATGTCCGTCATCTCGAGGAACAAAAACTTCTGCGGAAACGCAAAATATTCCCGCAATAGCCGATATCCATCAAACGACCGGCGCGGAAACGGAAGCAGCGCTTCCTCCTCCTCGAACCCCGCCGGTTGCAGCCGGCTCGGCGCCAGCCGCACCGGAGCCCGCCGGTGATCCTTCGGATCCCGCAAAAGTATCTGCGTGCAGTTGTTCAGCAGCAGTTCGTATACCGCCGCCGGCAACTCCTGCGGACCGTTTAGATAAAATCGGAGCCGGTCCATTTCGAGCTTCGGAAGCTGCACGTCCGGTTGCCCCGACAGTTGCAGCCGGATCACCGCCGCCGCTCCTCCGCTCCGCACCGGTGGATCCAACCGGTCCGGCGTGTACCATCCCGCGCTCGTCACCTCGATCGGCCATAACGTCGTGGCAAAGCACGTTCGAAACCGGCACGTTACCCCATGGGCGGACCGTGCATGCAGCGCCGACCCTCGCGCAATCTCGTACCCCGCCGTCAACTTGCTCTGCATCGGCGACAACACGAATTCCACAATCGAACACGATGGCCACGGCCGCAGATAATGCGGATACACCACGTTCAACAGCGCATCCGTGATCTCCGGAAAATCGTCGTCGATCTTCCGATGCACCCGCGCCGCCAAAAATGCAAAGCCCTCGAGCAGCCGCTCCACATGCGGATCCTTGCTCTCGTTTTCGTCGAGCAGCAGCCGGTCGGCCACCTTCGGATACTTCGCCTTGAACTCCGCACCCAATTTCCTCAGGTACGAAAGCTCGTCGCGATAATAATTGAGGAGATCGTCCTGCACCGTCAATCTCCCTTGATCTGATACCGGCCGTGCATCGATTCGAGCATCGTGTCGAATACCACTTGTTCGGCAACCGGCTCGCTCAGCAACAAAGCCGAAATCGTAAATCGCAGATCCAGCTTGCTCGCCTCCTCGCCCATCTCCACTTCGACGGCCGCCAACCGCGGCTCGAATCGCTCAATCGCCGTCCGTACCGCCTGCATCAGCCTCGTCCGATCCTGCGCCGATCCCGCCGAAAAACTCGATAGATCCGGCAGCCCGTAGGTATACACCGAATCAGCCACTTCTTCCATGTCCTCCGCCAGTGCCTCCGCCGTCGCCCGCGTATTCAATAGCGCTTCCAGATCCCGCCGCACCGCCGCTTTGAAGTTTCGCAGCGATTGTGACCGGTTGATCGCCGGATCCCGCGTGTTCCCCGGTGCGTCATCCATCAGCCGGTCGAGCACCGACGACTGCGCGCGTAAATCGCCGCTCACTGTCGTCGTTCCCGAAAACTTAGCCATGCGCACCACGCTCCGTCATCGCTATTGCCCCTCCTGGATCTGCTTCAGCCACGCCGCCGTCTCCGGATTCGCCGTCCCCGTATCATCGGAAAGCGTCGCCGCCGCTAACGCCGGATAGTCCGTCAATAGCCGCTTGATCTGTGTCTTGATCGCAATCGCCGCCCGCTTGTACCCCAATTCGTCACAAGCCCGCACCGCATACCTCTGCAGGTCCAGCCACCCACGCCCGAACTCCATCGCCATCGCATTCTCCGCCGTGTCCAACACCCCGCGCCAATCCCCGCGCGATGCCAGATTCCGCAGCTTCGTCCGGATCTCGGTCGGCGGAGCCAGTAGCATCCCCGCCGGAATCTCCCCTTCCGACGAATACAATTCTCCCCACCGCAAGCCCCGCATCGCCAGAAACGCCGCCGGTCCTCCCGGATCCGTCCGCCGTAAATAGTTCACCGCCGCCGCAATTCGGAATATCGCCTCGTCCCGGCTCGCCGGTTCAATCCCGGTCAGGTCGCCGAATTGCGCCCCCATCGAAACCCCGCTCCCGCCGGACCCGTTCGCCGTCTCACCCTCCGCCGCCGCTTCGCCCTCCACCGCTTCCACCTGCGGCGTTTCCACAATCTCCGGCGGATCCGGGTCCTGCTCCAGCTTCCGCCGAAGCAATATCGCGATCGCGTTCTGCAACTGTTCGAGCGCGCTCCGCAACTTCAGGAACCCCGGAGGATCGTCGGTGAACTTCTCCTTGCAGAACGTATCCAGCCCTCCGAGCGCGTCCAGGCACTCCTGCGCCTCGTTGCTCCACTTCTTATAAAGAGCCTTTGGCGTCGCCGTCAGCCCTTCCTCGATTTCCTCCGGGGGCGTCTTCCCGTCCGCCAGCGCCGCCTTGCGCTGCTCCGCCGCCTTGCCCGATTCCTTCTCGCCCGGTACCTCGCGCGACCCCTTGAACTGGTTCCACGTCAGCCCGTTCTGCGTCAATGCCACGAAGCCCAACGCCAGCGGCGGCGACGACTCTTTCACGCTGTCCGACATCCCCATCCATTCCAAATGCCGGATCCGCAAATACTGATCCCCTTCGTCCGGCAGCGGGTACAGCGTGTCCCAATACCGCTCCATCAACTCCCGCACCATGTTCAACCCATCGCGGAAGCCGCCCAGCCCTTCTTTCCACAACAGCCCTTCCGCCAGCCAAACCGCCACCTGCAAGTCCTTGCTCTTGGTCGCCAGCAGCGTGCCCGCGATCTCAATCACGCGGTTGATCTCCCGCGGCATCCACAGATCCGCCGTCATCATCCGCGGACCCTTGCCGCTCCGCGGCGCATAAAACGCCTCGATCGCCGCTTCGTTCGGCTTCCGCAGATCCTTCAGCCGCTCAAACGTCGCATCGTTCACCAACTCCTTGCCCGACGGTTCGGCTTCCGAGATCGGATCGAGGATTCCTTCCCTCAATGGCATGGCGTTTTCCCGCTATTCTCCAATCTCCAAACTTCGCATCTCGAGAAACGGCACTTCCTCACCATCCACCAGTAGCATCTTCTGCCCGTAAGGATTCTCCGCCCCGTCTTCGCCCGCGCACCATTCCGTCGCCCGCCCCATACGCACCGCGCTGTCCGGATGCACAAAGGTCAGCGGCGCCAGTGCCGGCAGTAGCACCTCGCCCAATTCCCGGTCTCCGAATCCAGGCCCCGTCAGAATCTTCGCCGGGCTCCACATCAGATCCCGCAATTTCTTCGGCGCCTCCATCTCGATCCGCTTCACATGCTCCAACGGCACCCAAAGATAATCGCCTGCCGCGAACACTTCCAGCCGCGCGCCAATTCGCGGATCGGAATCTTCTATCGACGTAAACGCCTTCCCGTTCAGCTTCCCGCTCAATTGCGCCGCGCCCTCGCTCAACCCCGCCGGATACGTCTCTTTCTCGAACATCTCCCGCCGCAATTTCTCCGCATGGAGCGCTCCGTAATACAGGATCGCGCCGATCTGCGTCTCCTTCGTCCCTTGGCTCAATACGCCCAGATGCTTCTCGGCACGTTCATACTCGCCGTTCAAACACAGCAATTCGAACAACACCGTGCGGTTCTTTGCATCGCCCGGATTGTCGCGCAAATACGCCGTCAACGCCTCCACGGCTTCGTCTAGCTTCCCTTCGCGGATCAGCTTCTCTGGATTCATTGTCTCTCCACCAACTTACGGAATTTCCGCCCGAGAAAACAGCTCCTCCACCAGCGCCTGGGCCGGTGGAGGAGCTGCTCAAATCGCCGTTGTCGCCGCTTACGACACGTCGAGCGAACTGTTGTTCTTCTTGACGCTCCACTGAATCGGCCCGTGCTTGGTCGCGCTGCCGTCGGCCTTCTGCTCGTTGTAGGTCAGCTCCACCGCGCCGATGTTCAAGGTCAGCGATACCGTCGGCTTGCCGCCGCCGCCCGCGCCGCTGTAGGACACCGAGTCCACGAATACCAGCTTCATTTCCTGCTTCCAGTACACCACCGGGCTCGTCCCGCCCGCTTCCCGCATCTCGAGCGTCGCGCCCGTGAAGTGCTCGCCCATGCAGCTCTTCTTGAGCAGGAACACCGTCGCCGCGTCCATGTTGCACATCACGCTGAGAACCGAAAAGTCAGCCATGCCCGCGCCGGCGCCCGCTCCTGCCGAGATCGTGCTCGGGTTCATTGAACCCCAGCTCGCGCTCAACACTTCAATCCATCCTTCGTATCCTGCCTTCGTCGATTCACCCTTTACTTCCGGGTCGAACTTCAAATACATTTCGCTAGCCATATCGATTCATCCTCTCGTTGGTTTTTGAGTACACTTCTCCCGGTGTGACTCGGAGTCCCAAGTCAGCCGGCCTTGCTTGCCTGAACCCTATTTCGCGGGTGGCGGAAGATCTGCCACCAACCGCAATGCAACCGAAAGCTCATCCAGCTGGAAATGCGGCCGCAAGAACGCGACGGACCGGTAGGCCCCCGGCTTGCCTGGCACTTCCGACACATCAATGCGCGCTTCGCGCAGCGGATACTTCGACTTTACCGCCGCCGACGCATCGTCATCCGAAACGACGTAATTCTGAATCCACTGGTTCAGAAACGCCTCGCACTGGCTGCGCGACATAAAGCTGCCGATCTTATCGCGCATCATCGATTTCAAGTAGTGCGCAAACCGCGACACTGCCATGATGTATGGCAACTGTGCCGACAACCGCGCGCTCGCATTCGCCGCGTCCTTGTCGTACAGTTTCGGCTTCTGCGCCGACTGCACGCTGAAGAACGCCGCGTAATCGGTCCCCTTGCAGTGAACCAACGGGATCAATCCCTGATCGGCCAGTTCCTTCTCGCGCCGGTCCGTGATCGCAATCTCGGTCGGGCACTTCAACGCTGCATCGCCCTCGTCCGTCTTGAACGTGTGCGATGGCAGTCCTTCCACCAGTCCGCCCCCTTCTACTCCACGGATCGCCGCGCACCATCCGAATTGCGCGAACGCATTCGTTAGCCGCGTTCCCAACGCATACGCCGCGTTGCCCCACAGATACTTGCTGTGATCGGTCCCGTCCACGCCCTCTTCATAGTTGAACGCTTCAACCGGAGCCGTGTCCTGCCCGTACGGCAGCCGCATCAGGATGTGCGGCAGCGCCAATCCCACATACCGCGAATCTTCGCTTTGCCGGAAACTCTTCCACTTCACATACTCCGTCGTATCGAACACTTTCCCCATGTCACGCGGCTGTCCCAGATCCGCGAAGCTCTCCAGGCTCACCAGGTCCGGTGACGCCGCCGACAGAAACGGCGCATGCGCCGCCGCCGCCACGTTCGAAATTTTCTCGAGCAGCTCCATGTCTTCCGGATGCTTGCCGAATTCGTAGTCCCCGATCAGCGCCGCGAACGGATCGCCGCCGAAGACCCCGTACTCTTCTTCGTACACTTTCTTGAACAACGCGCTCTGGTCAAACTCCGGAGCACGCCGCAAATCGCGCAGCAAATCTTTCTTCGATGCGTTCAGTACCCGGATCTTCAGCTTGTCGCTTGTCTCACTCTTGTCCATCAGGTACTTCAGCCCGCGCCAGCTTCCTTCCAGCTTCTGGAAATCCGCGTGGTGCAGAATCTCGTTCAACTGCAGTGACAACAAACTGTCGATCTGCGCGATCCGCGCATTGATCATCGCCTCGGTGTCGTGCGATACCGTCATCGCGCCTTCCATCACCTGCGACATGAACTCGCGGATCAGATCCTTGCCCCGCTGCTTGCCCTGATCGTCTTTCCCCAACTTCGTCTTCTCGACGATCTGATCGAGCAGCCCTACCTCTTGCGTTACCTCTTGGGCGGCCTGTTGCTGTGCCGCGCGCGCGTCGCTACTCATCGCCACCCTCCTTCTTCACTTCGCCCTTCAACGCTTCCATTCTTTCCATGCTGTTGATCACGTCCTGCAGCTCTTTGTCCAACGCCTCGTTGGTCTGCAGACTCCCCCGCAGATCCGCCAGCTTCCGCCGTAGATCCATCAGCTTCTTCAACGGCGGCACCTGCGCTGCCACCGCGTCCGGATCAAAGTCGTCCATGCTCCGGAAGTGCAAATCCACTTTCAACTTCGCCGCCTCCGCATTGCCGCTCAACTTGTCTTCCACCGAGAAGGCCAAGTGCGGCTTCATCTTCGCCAGTACATCGTTGAAGTTGTCCGGATTCACTTCCACGAACTTCCGCTTCTTCAACTCTTCCAACGGCTCGGTCGGATGTCCCGTGAAATCTCCGAGAACACCCATGACGAATGGGATTTCCTTGATCTCGATCGCATCGCCCACGTTCACTTCATAGCTGATCTGAACTCGGGGCGGCCGTACACGCGATAGTTTGGTTTGTGTGCTTTCTCTTGCCATAGCTCTTCTCTAAAGATTACGTTACGTTACTGTGAGTAATGGTCCTTGACGACTCCAGCAAATTATGTCTCACCCAGTTAGGGATGTCAAGCTAACTCGTTGCGCCGTCAGGATCTTCTCGCCTCTATCGGTTGCGCCCCACACCCTCTATAGTGCAATGCGCCTGCCAAACTCTCCCGCTCCTCCGATCGTTGTCCTGATCTCTCGCAAATGGTTGAAAAAAGCATACTTCCATTCGCCGGCGAAAGCCACCCGCCCCGCTCCCCGCCGCCCTCGCAATATCCGTTCCGATACTCACTGATCCATGCCGCCATCGCTACTGATAGTGCGCCCACACTCGAAACCGTTTCCATCAATCATCTCCCTTCCCACCATCCCGCCAGCGGACTCAATGGCGTCCCCACGCTCTGCCACCGCACCAGCCAAACCTCGTCACCCCCCTTCGACGCCGTCAACGGCATCAATCCCGCCTCCAGCAATTCCTCGATCCGTTCATCGTCCAATACTCGATCCGCGCACCCCTGCATCTCAACCTCTCCATCCCGCCGGAACGTATGCACCGGCCGATCCTCCACTCGCCCGTTCCCACGCAATCGCAGCTCCCACCCATACTCCACAAAACCCGCCGCCATCATCGCCAGGCAAGCCCACACTCCGTGCCCCCATAAATACAATCCGCCCTCCGCCGCCTCCTCGAACTCCCGGCCTTCAACAGGACTCGTATCGCGCCCATACGGCAGCCGCATCAACATCCGTCCCACCGTCAACCCCACATACCGTGCCACCGGCCGCTTCCGGAATTCGTTCCACGCCTCGCTACCCTCTCCCTCCAACGCTGCTCCAGCGCCCGCCAACAGCGAAGCACGCTCGGCCGACGCCAACTCCGCCCACCGCGCCAACGCCCCAACCTCGCCCTGCCCATCGCCGAATTCCGTCATCAACGCGATTGCGCCCCATCCATCGTTGGCCGGACGCCGCATCCGTGCCGCAAACCCGTCCGGATCGCTCACCATCTCCTCATGGCTCGCATCCAACAAATACAAACGGACCCCTCCCGTTCCAGCCGCCGCACGCAACAGAAAATCCAATCCGCGCCAAACCCCTTCGAGCATCGCGAACGC
>JBGSME010000934.1:0-2699 GCA_041740335.1 Bryobacteraceae bacterium
AGGAAGAGGGCCGCTATCACGTCTACCTGTCGCCACGAAACGAAGAATACGGGTGGTTCTATGCGCGCCACTGGCCGTTTCTCATCGTAGAAGCCAACGTTGAAGATGGCGCCGCGCGGCCGGGCGCCGCCGAAGTGACCACCACCGGGCATCTGAGTCTCCAAAATCTTCCCGCCAACCTCCGGGTCGCTCTCATCCAGCCTTGGCGGACCCTATGGGCGCAACGGCGGCTCATCCGCTCCCTGGTTTATCGCGAGATCGTCGCCCGTTACCGTGGTTCCTTCTTCGACGTCGCCTGGACCCTCATCCATCCGCTGATGCTGATGCTGACCTACTTCTTCGTTTTCGGCATTGTTCTGCAAGCCCGCTTCGGGCAGGACCCATCCCGTTCCGGCTTTGTTCTCTACTTCCTCGCCGGCATGCTTCCATGGCTCCCCTTCAGTGAAGCTGTCGGACGGTCGGCCACCGTCATCCTTGAGAATCGCAACTTCGTAAAGAAGCTGGTTTTCCCAATCGAAACTCTGCCGCTGAATCTCGCCGTCGCCGGGCTTGTCACCGAGGTCTTCGCTCTCATCGTATTCCTAGCGCTGCTGGTGTTCGCGCGCGGCGGCATCCCGCTCACCATCGTCTGGCTGCCGGTTCTGCTCGTGCCGCAATGGCTGCTCACCGCAGGACTGTGCTGGTTCCTGGCTGCCCTGGGAGTCTTCTTCCGCGATCTTGGCCAGATCCTCGGATTCGCCCTCACCCTTTGGTTCTTCCTGACGCCGATCTGTTATCCGGAAGCGTCACTGCCTCCGTGGGCCGCCGGCGTCCTGCAGGCGAATCCGATCTACGCACTGGTCCGCGGTTACCGGGCCATTCTGCTGGAGAGCAGCGCGCCGGACCCGGCGTCCCTCGCCCTCCTTTGGACCGGCTGCCTCGCGGTCTTTCTCGCCGGGCATGCCTGGTTCTGGAAGGTCCGCCGGGTCTTTGCCGACGTGATCTAGCGTAGTTCGAGCATACCTTCCAGGCGAACGTAGCTGGCTTCCATGCCGCGCTCCATTCCGGAAGCGAGCATTCCTTCGCGTGTTCGGGCATCGGGCAGCGTCATCCGCATCGTCATCAATGTGCCGCTTCCGTCCGGCTCGAAGGTTGTTTCCACGTGATTGTCCGGGGTTGGATCGGGAAGGTGCATACGCTCGACGTGAACGATGCGGCGGAAGGGCTCAAGCGCTACGTATTCACCAGTGAGATAGAACCCGTGTCCCTTGCCATCGCTCCATTCGTAGCGAATCCTGCCGCCTGGCCGCGCCTCGTTCAGGCAAACGGGCATGGTCCAGCCATCGGGGCCGAGCAGCCATGTCTGGATGATCGAGGGTTCCGTGTGGGCACGGTACACCGCTTCCGGCGCGGCGGCGAACCGCCGAGTCACGACGACATGCTTGTCGCCTTCGGTTTTTTGCGTCATCTTGGCCGTTGTCATGGTTTTTCCTTTCGTTGTTTGGTTTGTGCCGCCAGAACCTGGTCCAAGCGGGTGTAGTTTGTTTCCAAGGCCTGGCGTAAGAGGCCAAGCCATTGGTCGATCCCGGCAATGCCATCCGGAGCAAGCCGGCAAGGACGTTTCGCTCCCTCCACCCGGCGCGTGATGAGTCCGGCTTGCTCCAGAACGCGAAGGTGCCGGGAGACTGCTGGTTGGCTCATTGGGAATGGTTCCGCCAACTCCATCACGGTGGCCTCACCCATGGCGAGGCGGGAGAGGATGGCTCGGCGGGTTGGGTCGCTAAGTGCTGCGAATGTCGCGTCCAGGCTCTGCGTCATATAGTTGTTATGTTATATAACTAACATGTTATTTGTCAAGACGGATCTTTCTCAAGATTCCGTTTTGCTTTGAGTACGTTCAGCGCCGCAGGATCGGCCAGAGGCTCGCGAAATCGTCTGTCCAGAGGATCTCCCGCCGCCCGGCTGCACCCTTACCCGGAGCCAGATGCATCCACGTCGCCGCAAGCGCGCCCTGAGAGGCGTCGGGGTCCGAATCGATCCGGCGCGCGGAGTAGCCGATCGATCGCGCCAGTCCATGGATCACCGGCTCGAGGTCAAGCGCGCGGTTCGAGATGTGGATCAGCAAGTGGCCGCCCTCGGCCAAGTGGCGTTTGTAGATCGCCGCGCACTCCGCCGTCAACAGATGTGTGGGGATTGCGTCGCTGGTGAACGCGTCCACGATGAAGATGTCGTAGTTCTGCGCCGGTTCGGCGGCCAGCAGCAGCCGCGCGTCCCCTTCCAGGATCTCCGGTGGTGACCCGGCGTCGGCGACGTAGGTGAAATACTCCCGCGACATCGCAATGACGTCCGGATTGATCTCGTAGAAACGGAAATGATCGCCTGGACGGGCGTAGCGGGCGAGTGTACCTGCGCCGAGTCCGATGATCCCGACTCGCAGAGTCCCGTCGGCCCGCCGCGGATGGCTCTCCAAGGCCAGTCCAACGCCGCTTGCCCACCCGAAATACGAGGTCGGCGTGCGCCGGCGGGAGGGGTCGAAGAATTGAAACCCATGCGTGGTTGCTCCATGGGTCAGCATGCGCCGGTGACCTTCTTTGTCGTTCTTGTCGCCGACTCGGAGTACTCCGTAGAAGTTCCGCCGCTGGTCGATGATCGCAGCCGACCCGGTGTCGAAAAGCAGCATTGGCACCACTACCGAAAATGCCAACCCGATCGAGGCGGTC
>JBGSME010000935.1:0-3625 GCA_041740335.1 Bryobacteraceae bacterium
ATCGGCTTTCTCCTCGGATGCTTTGGCTTGATGTGGAACCAGCAGGCTGCCTCCGGCCTCGGCCGCTACGCGCCGCTGCTGGCGATGGCGGTTCCCGCGGCCGAAGTGGGAATCTCCGTAACCCGCCGCTTCCTGCGGCAGCAGCCGATCTTCAACGCGGACCGCAATCATATCCATCACCGCTTGCTCTCGCTCGGCCTCACGCAGCGCAAGACCGTGCTGATTCTCTATGGTGTCACCGCCCTCTGCGTCACGTTCTTTCTGCTTGAGACCATGGTTCGCCCGCGCGCCGCGACGGTCCTCATCGTCCTGTTCGCTACCTGCGCGTGGGTGTGTATCCACCGTCTTCACTACACCGAGTTTCGAACCGCCAGCCTGTGCCTGTTCGGCGGCGACTTCCGGCGGATGCTGCGAATGCGGATCTGCTTGAAGGACTTTGAGGACTCGCTCTCAAAGGCACGTAGCGTGGAGGAACATTGGGCCGCGGTGCGGGAAGTGGCGGTGTCCGCCGGATTCACCGCCGTCTCGCTCGACATGCACGGCCACGTCTATGAACTGCGCAGCAACGCGGGCCCGTTGCCCGATGTGCGGCGCATGACCCTCCCCTTGCCCGGCGGCCATATTTCGTTTGAACACGCCGCCGGTTCGCGGGCAGCTTCGTTCTGGATTGCACCCATCCTCGAGGCGCTCGAGGAAGCCATCCGCGAGCTTCCCAAGGCGACAGCAACCGCCGGCGTCCCGCCCAACGTGGCCGAGGCGGCGGCGAGGTAACCATGATGCTGCACCAACCCTCTCGCGAATACTACGACGCAGCCGTGATCGGCGGCGGGTTCTTCGGTTGCTGTTTGGCGCTGGCAATGCGAGGCCGCTACCGCCGGATCCTCATCGTTGAGCGCGAAGACGACATCCTGAAACGGGCGTCGCTGGTGAATCAGGCACGCGTTCACAATGGCTACCACTATCCACGAAGCTTGGTGACGGCGTTGCGATCCGCGGTCAACTACCCACGATTCCGCCAGGATCTCGATGAGTGCGTCGATCACAGCTTTCTCCAGGTGTACGCCGTTGCCCGCGGCGGATCCAGAGTCACCGCTTATCAGTATCGGAAGTTTTGCGAGAACGTCGGCATCCCCCTTCGTGCAGTTCCTGGCAAAGTCGCCGCGCTGTTTCGGCCGGCTTTGATTGAGGAGGCGTTCGCCGTCGACGAATGTGCCTTCGATGCATCGAAGCTGCGCGAACTCATGCGGTCCTCCCTGCAACAGGCCGGCGTGGAAGTGGCATTTGGAATGGAGATCGCCAAAATCGGAGAATCGGCCGGGGGGCTGCTGCATCTCGATGCCGGCCGCGGCATCCAGGTGACCGCCGGAGCCGTTTTCAATTGTGCCTACTCGCAAATCAACCACCTGCTTCGCCGGTCGAAACTACCCGTGTTGCCGCTCAAGCACGAAGTCGCCGAAATGGCCATGATCGAAGTGCCGCCGGAACTCGAGCACCTCGGCATCACCGTGATGGATGGTCCCTTCTTTTCGACCATGCCGTTTCCGCCCTTGGGATTGCACAGTCTCTCCCACGTTTCCTATACGCCGCACGAATCCTGGAGCGATCTCGAGCAGGACCGGCAGCCGCCGCGGGATCCCCATCGGCGCTCCCGCAGTCTCTTTATGCTGAAAGACGCACAACGCTACGTGCCAGCCATGAGCGACGCCCGCTACGTGACGTCGCTGTTTGAAACCAAGACGGTCCTGCTCCACAACGAGGTGGATGACGGCCGGCCAATCCTCTACCGCCCGCACCACGGTCTCAAGAATCACTCCGTGATTCTCGGAGCGAAAATCGACAATATCTACGACGTACTGAAGGCCTTGGACGCCGAAGTATGTTTCCCGAGGTTCAACTATGAATTCCGCGGTTAATCCACAAGACATCCATTCGCCTCCAGATCCTCCGGAGCGCAATCACGATCTGCTGATCTCCGTGTCGGCCGTGGTGAGCAAGGATCTCCCTCAACTCGAGGAGCGTGTCGATCAAATGCTCGCCGTGCTCTCACGGACCTATGACTTTTACGAACTGCTGCTGGTGGACAACGGGACGCCCGTCGATGTTCATGACCGCCTCGTTCTCATCCCCAAGAAGTCTTCGAACGTGCGCCTGCTTCGGCTGTCGAGAACCTACTCTCGCGAGGTGGCGATCGCCGCCGCGCTCGACCATTGCATCGGCGACTATGTCGTGGTGATGGATCTTGCCACCGACCCCGTGGACCTCGTGCCGCCGCTGGTGGCGCGCGCCGCGAACGGCTTCGACGCTGTCATCGCCGAGAACGAAGAAAAGCCCAAAGTGTTTCTTGAGAAAGCCTTGGTGGAGCCCGTCTATCGCATCGCCAGCCGCCTGCTGGGGTTCGCGCTCCGGTCCGATGAATCCTACTTCCGTGTTTTCAGCCGGCGGCTGGTGAACTCGATCATCCGGATTCGCAGCAGGAATCGCTATCTGAGTTGCCTGAACGGCGTGGTGGGATTTCACCAATGCGCCGTCGTCTATCAGCAGGAGGGTTTCGCTGAGGGAAACCACAGCGTGCGCCGCCTCTTCCGGACGTTGGCGGTGGCAAGCGACATTCTGGTGTCGAACTCAGCGGCGCCGCTCCGGTTCGCAGCCGTAATTGGGCTTTTTGCCAGCTTCGCCAATGCCGCCTATCTCGTCTACGTTCTCTTGGTATCGCTGATCAAGGAACGCGTCGCCGAGGGCTGGATCACTACATCGCTGACACAAACCACGATGTTCCTGATGCTGTTCCTCATTCTATCGATCCTCTCCGAATACATCGCGCGGATCCTTGACGAAACGAAGGCCCAGCCGCTCTATTTCGTTGAGTTCGAGACGCACAGTTCCGTTGCCGTGGAAGGCCGAAGCCGCCTCAATATCGCTTAGGATCCCCTCTTGTTTGCCATCGTTCATAGCCGCGTCGAATCGCCCAAAGGCATCTCGTCCCCCGCCACCGTCGCCGGGCTCGCGGTGTTGTGCGTCTTGTTGTCAGTGCTCCGGTGGGGAAAAGTCGACAGCCTATGGGGAGATCAGGCGCGCTGGATCTTCGAAGCCTATCGGATGGCCTCTGGAGAAATGCCGTATCGCGATTTCGCCTGGCAATATCCGCCCTTCGCTCTGCTGCTGTTTGGCGGCGCGCTGGCCGTTTTCGGCGTCAAGTTCGCGGTTGTGCAAGGCTTGCTCGATCTTCTGAGCACGGCTGTCGTACTGCTGGTATGGGATGCCGGACGGCGCTTCCTCCCGAACTCGCTGGCTGTGGCGGCGGCGATTCTGGTCGCCTGCGTTGGAGCCGCCAACCCCAGCAACTTCGCTCTCTTCTCCCTCCAGATGTACACTCCGGCGATCCTCACCGGCTTGGTTGGTTTGCTCATCGTGATTCGTGAAACCGCCGCCTATCTGCGTCGCGGAACCATGCCGGCGCCCTCCTGGACATGGACCGCCATCGGCGCGGCCGTCGCCCTGTTGAGCAAACCCGAGTTCATTCTCGGCGTTCTCGGATGCCTCGCCGGGGCCGCGGTGGCGGACCGCCGCTTGTGGTTCGCCGCTCAACCATGGTCCAAATGGGCAGGCTTCCACTCCCGCGTTTTCA
>JBGSME010000936.1:0-4891 GCA_041740335.1 Bryobacteraceae bacterium
GTTGGTTACCGCATGGCCATGATCCGTCGGGAGCTGCCTCGGACTAGACGCGCGGGTTCGAGCCGGAGCCTTACCGCATCGAAAATCAGGAGGATTCTCCTTTTCGTGGCTCGAGCGCTGTCATCGGCGCCGCATTCGACCTATCGGGCAAGTTGCGGCGAAAACGGTTATGCCGCCACCTCCTGCTTTTCAGTGTGCACCGCGATCGCCCACACAAACCCCAGCAGTTCACGACCAGTCGCTGTCGTCACCTGATTCTTGTTCTTCCCACGCAGCGTCATCCGCTGATAGCACTTGTGCAGCCGCTGCTGCGCCTTCCAGGCTATCTTCTTCACCTCTTCACTCAACGCCAGCGTCTTCTGCCTCCTCAACAGAAATCCCGTCACATTCGGTCGATGCTGATAGGCCCACGCTGCTTCCACGATCACTCGCCGCAAGTGGCTTCATGCGCTCGATCGAGCCAATATGCCGGATGATAAGGTAAGCCCCTTTAGCCGTAGCCTGCGCAGGGTCGTAGGTCATCTGGCTGGCTGTGTACTGGAACCCGTCGATCAGGTGCTGAAACGAGGTCCCAGCAACCCAACCCGGCGGGTATCGATAGTGTCCCGATGTACCCGTTCCAGTACGGCCGGTCCAGACACCCTACTTGTCCGTTCAGCCGTTCAGGGATGATCGGCATGACCGGGATTCTACGAAATCCAACGGCACTACGCTCGTAGGCTGTGCGCTGCTACTAGAATGCTGACTCGTAGACCGAGTCAATCTGGAACTCAGTGACACCCCACGCGCGGAGCTTCCGGATATCGGCGCTGCCGCGCCCGATGGGATCGTCGCCGCGATAGTGGAACGTGTTGATGGATGGAACAACGGGGACGCCCCGGGACATCGCCCATTCCACCGATTCGCGCGTCATGTTTCCCCACTCGAACAGGAAGTATCGATCGCTCACGGGTTCGCCGCTTGCCGCCAGCAGCCGGAGCTGTTCAGCGGTGGCCGAGATGCGGGCCTTTCCGCTAAACCAGCGGCGAGCCTCAAGCGTGCCGATGAAGTAGGCCGATTCGAGAAGTCCGTTGTCGCGCATCGCGCTTTCCATTTCGCGGTAGAACGCATCGGAGTGGGAGGGTTCCTTGGTATCGATCATCAGCCGCAGGCGGCCCTTGGCGCGCTCACAGAGTTCCCGAAACGTCATTGGGCGCGTGTTGCCGGGGCCAGCGCGCAGCCGGGCAATTTCCGCCCAAGTCATATCGGCGACGTTGCGCCGGACGCCGTAGAAGCGGGCGAAGTCGGGGTCGTGCTGAACGACGAGGACGCCGTCTTTGGATTCGCGGACATCCAATTCGATCATCCAGTAGCCCCGCTTCACCGCTTCCTCGAGACTGGCCGGGCTGCTCTCTGCGAACGCGTCCGAGACGACACCGCCGCGATGGGCGATCCAACGAATGCGTTGCTGCCTGGGCTCTTCGGGCGGCGCAGACCCAGTGGCGGCATTGAAACGCGGATTGGCCGGATCGATCGGATTGTTACCGCGCGTAAACCGGAAGGGCCGGGCGCTTTCGATCCAGGCCGTGTAGGTAAGGTCCCGGAGCAGTTGCGCGCCAGAGGCGAGACGGTCGAAGGTGAGATCGCGGGCGCGGTCGTGGTTGGGGTTGGAGAAAGCGCCAGCCTTGTCGAGTTGGTACACTTCCTCGACGTATTCGGCGGACCGGTCCAGATGGGCGAGGACGGCGAGAAAGGGATCCTCGATGGGGCGGGCTGCCGGCATGCGATGTGCAAAGCTCGACACTTCGGCCTTGATCAGATCGACGAATGCGGATTCGAAACGGCCGTGAATCTTCGGGTCAGTGGTGTAGCCGTTGGGATTGGGGCCCTGCCAGCCATCATGATGGATGGTGCAGTGAAGAGGCTGAGCGCCATCGCCGGTGTAGTGTCCGAGGCGGCCCATGTAGGAAGCGATCTCGAGTTCCACGAAACGGGTGTCCTGGTCAGCCGCTCTCGCAGCACGGTAGCGGCGCATGGCAGCTTTCATCCGCTCGTAGGTTTCGACGGCGGCATAAGGGAGCGTGCCGGTCCACCGGACGTTGGTGAGTTGGGCAGCACCGGACCGGCCGGCCGTCAGGCGCTTGTGCTCCTCATAGAGCGCGATCACGAATTCGTACCGAGAGCGCGGGATCGGCTTCAAGAAGGCGAACTGCTCCTTGAACCAGCCATGATTCGGATCCTCGAGAATCTTGGCGAACGGCTCGGCTGGACTGCGCCAGGTGTCCGGCACGATCGAGAGATAAGCGATCCAGTCCTCGTGCGCCTGGAGGAAGGCCGGGCCGTCGGCCGGGAGCGCGCGGACCGCCGCGCGATTGATGTTGGAATGGCCGCGCAGTCCCCACGCACTGAGGATGGGCGCGCACGCCAGCAGGATGACGGCGGCGCGTGGCGCGTTTCTCATATCAGAACCAGTACCTCATACCGAATTGGAATTGGCGGCCGGGCCGGGTGGAGAGAATCCTTCCGAAGTCGGCCAGCCCTTCTCGGCTTTGGACGGCTCCGGAACAGCCGGCGATGCTGCAGTTGGGATTCAGACGATTCAGGAAGTTCTCGGATTCGGCGATCAGTTCGAGAGTGTGGCGCTCGGCGAGGCGGATCTTGCGGACCAGGCGCGCGTCCCACTGGAAGAAGGCTGGGCCGCCGAGGGCATTGCGGCCGCGAAAGAGGGCACGGTCGTTGAGGACGAGGTCCTGGTTGAGGTCCAGGCCGGCGGTGGCGTTCACTGGGTATCCGCTGTTGTAGAACATCACACTCGAGAACTCAAAGCCATTGAGGACGCGGCCGGCCGGTCCTTGAAAAGCGGGGGCGTAGAGTGCGTTAAGGACGAGGTTGTGGCGGACATCGGCGTTGGAGTTCCCGTAATCGGTCTGACGGTCGGCGGGATTGGATAGTGCGCCGCCTTCGAGGTCGCCGTTGCTGAGGGCGTGGGACCAGGACCATGTTGCCGACATCTGGAAGCCGCGTTGGAATCGCTTGGTGAGAGTGACGTCGAGTCCATTGTAGTTGCTGTTTGCGCCCGATTCGAGCAGGTTGATGCCCCGGAAGCGCGGATCGGGGCGGTTGGCCGAGCCCTGGTAGACAAGGCGGCCGTCCTCCAGGGTGCGAACGGGCGCGGACAAGTTGATATCGCGGCTGTAGGGCGCGAAGCGATGACCCCAGAACTGGTACTGGAAGTTGACGGCGAGATCGGTAAGGACCTGCCGTTCGAGTTGCAAACTCGCGTTATGGCCGTACATTACCTGGAAATCTCGGGGAAAGACGGTGATCGTGGGCGGGGTGGCGGCAAAGGCGTTGCCGGCGGTGAGGAGATTTGGGAAGCGTGGCCCGCGCGGATCGGCGCCGGGCACGACGTAGTTGAACAGTCTGCGGCCGTTGTTCTGGGCGGCGCTCAGCGGGCCGGCGAGACTGGGCGAGTCGGAATAGATGCCGTAGCCGCCACGGATCACCGTTATGTTGCTCGCGAAAGGGGACCAGGAGAAGCCGAATCGCGGGGCGATGTTATTGGTGTCGTTATCGATCTTCCGCGAGAGCTCGAAAGGCGCCTGATCGTCGAGGAGCGGGTTCAGGACCAGTTCGTAGCGAAGGCCGAAGTTTAGAGTGAATCCGGGACTGACGCGAAACTCGTCTTGCGCAAAGAAGTTCACGAAGTTATAGCGCAGCGCGACGAACGCGTCGCCGATGGTTTGCTGGAGTTGGGTGTAGGTATACGGACGCCCGGTGGCCGGATCGACTTCGGCAGCCACGGTCCGTAGATACTGGTCGAGCGGAGTAACCGCGGGACGCGCGGCGGCAGCGCCGAGACCGTTGAACAGGAACAGGACATTCTGGGCACTGGTAACATCGTAGCCGGTGGTTTGAAAGTCGAGGCCGGCCTTCATCGTGTGTTTGCCGAGGGTCCAGGTGACGTTGTCGATGATCTGCGTGCTGGTTTCGACGCTGGCGGACCCGGTGAGTGGGTTTACGCCGAAGTTCGCCGTCCCGCTGATGTTGACGGCGGCGCTGCCGGGTTGGACTTGCCCGACTGGCAGGCGGGTTTCGGCACGCCGGTTGATGCCGAACCGGACTTCATTGAGCACGGTGGGGCTGATGACGGTGGTGAACTGCGCTGCGCCGCCGTTCATGCGGTCTTCGAAGGTGGTGCTGCGGCCGATGGTGGTGAGTCCGCCGCCGCCGCCGGGTTGGTCGTTGGTGAAGCGGTTGTAGCGGATGAAGCCGCTGTTGCGGTCGTTGAGGCGGAAGTTCAGTTTTGCGCTCGGGGTGTGAAAGGTTTCGCCGAACGGCGAGTTGCCGAGGTCGGAAGCGGGGATCTGGAGAATGCGAGCAACATCCGGGTTGATGGTTACCGGCTGAGGGACCTTGAGGGGATTGTATTCGTCGTTGATGAAGAACCACAGGCGGTCCTTGGAGAGTGCGCCGCCGGCGTTGCCGCCGATCATCCACCACTTTTGGTTGGGCTTTGTGGAAGCAAGGGGCGGGCGAGCCGCTGTCTGGCGGGGACGGTAGAACCACATACCGCCGAAGTGAAGGTCGTTGGTGCCGGACCGGCTGATGACGTTGATCACGCCACCGGCGGCGCGGCCGAACTCGGCGGAGTAGGCGCCGGAGATGACCTGCATTTCCTGGACCGACTCCGGAGTGCTGATCACGAGGCGAATTGGGCGATTGAAGCGCCGCTGGGTGTTGTCGAGCCCATCCACCGACCATGCGGATCGATTGTGACCGCCGAAGGTGAACTGCGTTGTGCCGAATCCGGTGCTAGGTATTCCTTTCACCCTGGGCCGAGCAGGTGGAAGTTGTAGACGTTGCGCGAAGTGATGGGGAGGCTGCGGACGGCCTTCTCGTTGACGACTTC
>JBGSME010000937.1:0-5617 GCA_041740335.1 Bryobacteraceae bacterium
TAGGCGCCATCGGCGGTATCATTTTACACATCTACATGGGAACGGCCGCCGTGCCTGGCGCGCTACGATCGATGATTCGCGGCTGGGTTACCGAACGCTGGGCAGCCGCGCACCACGCGAAATGGTATCGCCAGATCAACAGCTGAGGTTGCAACGCGCCCGCCAATTGGCGGTCCGCTATCCGCATGCCGCCGAAGCACTGGAGTTTTACGGGCATTTGATTACCTTCGATGGCGACCGGGACTCGTTGCGCGAGTTAGTCATCCGCCACGGACCACAGTTACTTCGCGAAGCAGCCTCTCAGCATCGTGAGCCCGCGCTCACGTTCTTTAGCCGCGTGCTGATGCGGCTCCATCCGCCGCCCGCCGAGGCTCCGCATTCCAACCGCTGTCCCCGGTGCGGCCAGCCTCCGCAAGCGGGTGTCCTCCATCCGGAAGGGCACGGCACGTCGTATCATCTGCTCTGCAGTTTGTGCTTGGAACAGTGGCGCTTTTCGCGCATCCAGTGCCCCCGGTGCGGTGAGGAGAAGGTTTCCTACCATACCGCGGACTCGATGCCGCACGTCCACATAGAGATGTGCGAGGCCTGCAGTTGCTACCTGCACGTGATCGACCTGCAAAAGGACCCCGAAGCGCGCCCCGACGTCGACGAGATTGCCGCGCTCGCGCTCGACGTCTGGGCCCTCGATCAGGGTTACGATAAGATACACCCTAACTTGATCGGGATTTGACTTGCCGCCAGTCCGCCGTCAGGGTGTTATCACCGCGCAGAAACCCAGGCGGTGTCCATCAGCTTCCAGCTTGAGTTCGACCCCGAAGATGTGTCAACGCGCTGGCTGGGAGTGCTCGGGATACCGGTCAGCTTTCCGCCCTTCACCTCTGCCCGATAGGACTTTAACGGGTGCCCGTCGGCCTTGATGACGACCATATACAAGCCGTTGCCGAGCATCGCCGCGGTAAGATACTTGCCGCCGGCGGCCTTGGGCTGAACCAACTCCACGCGGAATGGCTGCCACTCGTTTAAGCTCACCACCACGGCCGAGGGTGTAGTGCCAACTTCTCTCGCCCCGGCCATCAGGTGAACAGTCAGCATGGAACGTGGCTTGGGAACGGGCAATTCACTGAGGCTCGCCCAGAAATGGAATCCCATGGGTGAGGAGGAATCGCGCGCGTTTTGCGCGAAGTACCCCAGCCTCCCCCAGTCGCCGCTGCGTAAAAAGTGGCCATTCTTCTGCTCCATCGTGAAGCCAAGCTGCCCCACCACGCGGCCTCCTGCCTTTATCTGGAACTCATACTTTCCGGCTTTGCCTAGCCGCACTACGCCCGGACCATTGGGCAGCAGTATCGTATAGCCCGCGAAGTCGCCCATCGGCTGCCGGCGCAAAGCGACGGTTTGGTTCGTGGGTCCGGACACTTCGAACGATACCTCGCCGTCCGGCAAGTTGGCCCCGGGCACCTGCTCAATGAGAAACCCGCCATTGGCTTCATAGAAACGCAGGTTCATCAGAGCCGCCTGATCCACTGCCGGCGCGGCGTCCTGCGCGAAGGCAGCGCAAGCGGCGGCCACCCCAACAAAGAGCATTTTCATTTCGGTCTCCTCCGCGAATGCCCTCCTATCGTAGTGCAAGACGAAGCCGCTCATAACGAAAAGGCGCGCCTGGGGACGAACCCAGTCGCGCCGTATTTACTCTCTGTCTCCTCTGTGCGGCCGATTACGCTCCCTGTATTCCCGCTTGCGCCCGGTGCCCTACCGGCGATTCGGAGGGAGCACCCGCGAACATGCTCACACCACCGCCCGAAGACGAGGCGAAGTCCGGGTAGGAGTTGGCGCCGTGCTCGGAGAGATCGAGGCCCGCCATTTCCTCCTCGGGGTGAGCCCGCAGCCCGATGGTTCGCTTGATTACCTGGAACAAGATGAACGCGGTCGGGAACGTCCACAGGAACGCAGTTCCCACTCCGATCAACTGGGTGGTCAACTGGCCCATTAGATCGTACTCGGCGCCCGTGAACAGGTTCTCGTGGAACAGTGCGGCCGCGATGGTGCCGAACGCGCCGCAGACGCCATGTACCGACACAGCGCCCACCGGATCGTCCACCTTGATACTGTCGAAGAAGAGAACCGCGACGACCACAATCACACCGGCGCAGAGTCCGATCAGGATCCCGCCGAGCGGAGTAATCGTCGCGCAGGGGGCGGTCACGGCAACGAGTCCGGCGAGCGTGCCGTTGAGCGACATGCCGATGTCCGGAGCCTTGAACTTCGCCCAGGAGAACATCAGTGCGCTAAAAGCGCCGCCGCAGGCCGCCAGGAGCGTGTTGACCGCGATGCGCGAGACCGTTCCGTTAGCGGCCGTCGTCGAACCCGCGTTGAACCCAAACCATCCGAAGAACAGAATGAACACGCCAAGCGCCGCAAGCGTCAGGCTATGTCCCGGAATCGGGCGCGGCTTGCCGTCCTTGTCGAACTTGCCGATGCGGGGGCCGAGCACAATCGCGCCGGCGAGAGCTGCCCATCCGCCCACCGAGTGGACTACGGTTGAGCCCGCGAAGTCAATGAATCCGCGTTTGGCGAGCCATGCTCCGGAGTCCGCGTTCCCGGAGTTGAGCAGGTTGCCCCAGGCCCAATGTCCGAAGACGGGATAGATGAATAGTGAGATGAAGAAGCTATATACCAGGTAGCCGGAGAATTTCGTTCGTTCCGCCATCGCGCCAGAGACAATCGTCGCGGCCGTTGCGGCGAACACCACCTGAAAGAACCAGAAAGTGTAACCCCACTGTCCATCGATATTGCTGTTGTCAAAGTTAACGAAGAAGTCCGAAGCGCCGGTGAACCCGTTGGAGGCCCCGAACATCAGTCCGAACCCCACCGCCCAATAGGCCATGCCGCCGAGCGAGAAATCCATCAGGTTCTTCATCATGATGTTGCCGGCGTTCTTGGCGCGAGTGAAGCCTGCTTCCACCATGGCGAAGCCGGCCTGCATGAAAAACACCAAGGCGGCGCAAACCGCGGTCCAGATGATGTCGGCATTCTTCTGGACGCCATCAATCGCTGTCTTGAGTTCGGCGGGCGTCGGGGGGGTACTGTCCTGAGCCAGCAGCGCGCCCGCGCTCAGTGCCAGCAATCCGGACACGATCAGTGGAAGTCTCACACGCATCTCCTTCGGAGGATTGTTTTCTTGGATTGGGTACGCCGGACAGAGGCGCGGGCCGGAACGGAAGGCCCAACTGGGACGTGAGCGACCTAGCTCACTGCATTTGAGTGTACGGTGCCTGATCCCGAAAGGGAAGTCGATAGTTTCTATGCACCCGATAAAAAAAACGGAAGAGCCGGTGGGCTCTTCCGTTATGTCGAGAGGACAAATTCTGCTGGCTACGGCTATTTGCCGAAGTAGACGACGACGCCGGCGAGCAGGGTGTCCATGTTCTTGCTGTTCCCCGTCCCGTTTCCGCGATCGTAGAATGGCTGATCGGACCAGTCCCGGCGATACTCAAGGCGCGTCAGGAAGCCCTTGGCCATCTTGAACTCGCCGGTCAGCGTGAACTCTTTCAGCTTCTGATTCTGGCCCGTGATAAACCCGTCGATGTCGTTGTAGACCTCGAACCGGGGCGACACCGAGAACCAGTCATTCGCCGTGAAGTGTCCCGCGAACCCGATGCCGTACCAGTTCTGATTGCCACCCGCCAGAGGCGACGCTTTGTCCACTCCGATGTCATAGTTCACATAAAAGCTCGCCTTCTCGTGCGGTGTCAAAGTGAGCACCGAATCTAGAAAGTGACGCGATCCGGTATTGGTGCCGGTCTTTTCCGGGCCGCCATAATAATTGTTATAAAGCGATACCTTCGAACTTGTCAGCGCGCTGGTAAGTCCGATCGTCTTGCCGCTGTTGTTGTCCTCCACGTTGTTCCAACCGTTCACAACTTGTAACCCGGCCGTCCAGTACGGCGTGATCGGCTTCGACATCCGCGCGCCGAAATGATAATAGGGCCCGTTGGCGTAGATGAGTGCGCGCGAATAATTCCAGTTCAGATGCGTCTCGGTGGGTTCGGCGCCCGCGCTGGTCACGAACTTTCCGAAATCGAACTGGAATCCGCCCGCCTTTTCGGGCTTCAGGCTAACGTACGCCTGGAGTATGTTGCGCATCACGCCCGTGCCGCCTTGAAACGGCTCTGTCGCGTGGAAAATCTCGAACGCTCGGCCGAAACCGAGATCGAGCCGGAAACCGACCGGGTCGGCGTCATGCTTCAGTGTCAGTTCCGCCATGTTCAGGCTGAACGAATTCGCGCGAACGTCGAAGTTGCGAAGCACGTTCGTTCTCGATGCGGGATGCTGGAAATTGAAGCTGTAATAGCCGTCAATGAGCCCGGAAAAGTCGATGGATCCTGCGGACCAGGCAGGGGGATCAGGTGACTGGCTCATACCGGGAGCCGCCACGACCAGGACTCCGGCGAGAAAGCTCACGCGAAAACGATTCGCTTTATTCTTCATGATTATTTGGTTTCTCCCGTTGCTGGAGGTGTTCTTAGAGTCAGGACGCGAGGTTCCTGCTGAGACGAGCATACGGTCAGCTCACCGCCAAAAGCCAATAGAAAATTTTTGGGAGGGCGATAGAAACGTTGAGTTTGTGGTTATCCGCGATCCGTCGCATGATGGTGAAGACCGGTTTGCCCATGTTGCCGCAGCCCGGCCGACACTTGATCTCCGCATCGGTCAACGATGTCGATCAAACCTAGGAGACCTAAGTCCCATGACCAGGATGTCGATCATTCAAAAATTCCTTATCGCCCTCGGCGCAGCTTCCACGCTCGCCGCCCAGACTCCCGACGAGAAGATTCAGGCGCTCGAAACCGCGGTGGCAGCGGCGCAATCGGCCGGCGACAACGCCTGGATGCTCACCAGCGCGGCGCTCGTGCTGATGATGACAGGCCCCGGGCTCGCCCTTTTCTACAGCGGCCTCGTGCGGCGCAAGAACGTCCTCGGAACTATGATGCAAAGTTTCATTATGATGGCCGTCGCAACGGTAATCTGGGCCGTCGCCGGTTATAGCATCGCCTTCGGTGAGGCCACGCCCTACTTCGGCGACCTGCGCTACTTCATGCTGAACGGCGTCGGTGCTTCTCCCAATGCAGACTACGCCGGCACGATCCCGCATCAGACGTTCATGGTTTTCCAGTTGATGTTCGCCATCATCACCCCGGCTCTCATCACGGGCGCATTTGCCGAACGGATGAAGTTTACCGGCATGGTCGTGTTCTCCTCCCTGTGGCTGTTGGTGGTTTACTGTCCGATGGCTCATATGGTCTGGGGCAAGGGCGGCCTCTTCAACGCTTTTCTGGGCGGCTCGCTCCCCTGTCTTGATTTCGCCGGGGGCACCGTCGTCCACATCACCTCGGGTGTTTCGGCGCTGGTCTGCGCGCTCTACCTCGGTAAGCGCCAAGGTTATGGTTCCGAACCGATGAAGCCGCACAGCCTCGTGCTCAGCGTGATTGGCGCCTGCCTCCTTTGGGTCGGCTGGTTCGGCTTCAATGCCGGCAGCGCGCTTGGCGCCTCCGGTCTCGCCACGAGCGCATTCGTCGCCACTCATTTTGGCGCAGCCGCCGCCACGCTCGGCTGGCTGGCC
>JBGSME010000938.1:0-1923 GCA_041740335.1 Bryobacteraceae bacterium
GCTCAGTTTTTACAACGGCCATGTGGCTGAGGATCGCGGCCACGGCCACGCCGTATACACCCAGAACCGGGAAGGCACCAAACTGCTGCACGACAACATCGTCTTCACCGGCTTTGCGGTGGGCCTCCACGCCTATGGCTCGGAGAACGCATGGGTGGAGGGATATGACTTGCGCGGCAACGTCGCCTTTGATAACGGCTATCTGGCCGGTGGGCGGACGACCCTGGTAGACAACATTCTCTTCGGAGTCGGTAAGCCGCTGGACCGGATTACGGTGGAGGATAACTTCACCTACAATTTTCCCGATGGCGGCGGGTACTCACGGATCGGATGGTCTTTCGGTCCTGGGCCGAATGGAACCGCTTCCATCCGGAACAATCGCTTCATCGGCGGCCAGTTCCCGGTGGAAGTGGGATTCTGGAATAGGCTGACGTTTACCGGGAATGTAACTTTCACGCCGAACGCCTACAACTTCCGGTTGGACACGAAGGCGGACCAGGATCCGAGTGGCTACGTCTGGGACGGGAACACACACTACGGATCCCGGCTGTTCTTCTACCAGGAGAAGGTAGTGGGTGCCGACGCGCTGCACAACCTGGGTTTGGAGCGCAACTCGCGCTTCGAGGAAGGCGTCCCGAAGGGCGTTTGGAGCTTCGTGCGGCCCAATAAATACGAGCCCGGGCGGGCCAACGTGATCATCTACAACTGGGATGACCAGGAGACCGTCGATGTGGATGTTTCCAAAGTTTTGAAGGAAGGCGCGCGCTATGAGCTGCGGGATTCCATGGATTTCTACGGGGAACCCGTGGTGGCGGGAATCTACAAGGGCGGTGCGCTTACGATACCCATGGCGGCCAGGGAACCGATGCGGCCAACCGGGGAGAATCTACCGGTACTTCCGAGGCATACCCTACCTCGATTCGGTGTCTTTATACTAACCCAAGCGGAATGATCGCGACCTCCACCAATTCGAATAATCCGCCGGCTGTGGCGGGCCGTGACGAGGGCGCCGTGTTGCTCGTCGGGAATTTTTTATCGCACCACGGAATCGGCACGCGGCAGGTCTGCGAGGAACTGGCCGAACGGCTCTCGGCCGGTGGTGTCGAAACAATCGCGACTTCTTCCCGGCCCGGGCGCGCCGGGCGGTTGATCGACATGGTGTCCACCGCATGGCTGCGCCGCGGCGACTATTGCGTGGCGCAGGTAGACGTGTTCAGCGGAGCGTCCTTCTTTTGGGCCGAAGCGGTGTGTTTCACGCTCCGGGCTGCGGGAAAGCCGTACATCCTGACGCTCCATGGCGGCGGCTTGCCGGAGTTCCTGGCCCAACATCCCAAACGAGGCCGCGCTCTGCTTGCTTCGGCCAACAGCGTCACTGTGCCATCCAGGTACCTGCTAGAACGGCTGCGGCCGTATCACGACAGGTTGATTCCGCTACCGAACGCCATCGAAGTGGCGCGGTATGCCTACCGCCAGCGAACATCGCCGGCTCCACGCCTGGTCTGGCTCCGGGCGTTCCACAAGATTTACAATCCGGAATTGGCGCCGCGCGTGGTAGCGCTGCTTTCCGGCGAATTTCCAGATCTCACTCTGACGATGACGGGGCCCGACAAAGACGGCTCCCTCGAAACGACGCGCGCCGAGGCGCGGCGGCTGGGTGTCGACAACCGCATCCGGTTTCAGGGGCCGGTGCCAAAGGAGAAGGTTCCCGAGGCGATGGCGGAAGGAGATATCTATCTGAGTACCACCACCGTCGACAACATGCCGGTCACCGTCCTAGAGGCGATGGCGTGCGGGCTCTGCGTGATCAGCACGAACGTGAGTGGAGTGCCGTTTCTGATCGAGGATGGCGCCAATGGGTTACTGGTGCCCTCTAACGACGCCGAGGCGATGGCCAACGCCGTCCGGCGCGTGCTGCGCGAGCCG
>JBGSME010000939.1:0-4678 GCA_041740335.1 Bryobacteraceae bacterium
GCATCGGCATGATCGGCCACGGCATCGGCGTCTACGACGAACTGTCCGCATTGGAAAACCTGCTCCTGTTCGCGCGCATCTACAGCGTCGCCGACCCCAAACGCACCGCGCTCGAATGGCTTGAGCGCACCCAGCTTGACCGCGTGAAAGACAGCTTCGTTCGCGAGTTCTCTCGTGGCATGCGCCAGCGTCTAGCCGTTGCCCGCGCCTTCCTCCACAACCCCGCCCTGCTGCTGCTCGACGAACCGTTCACCTCGCTCGACGATCGCGCCATCGCTCTGCTCCAATCGTTGCTCGCCGAATCGCTCGGCCGAGGCGCCACCGTGATCATGTCGACACACCAGTTGCGCGAGGCCATGGAACTCTCGACCCACGTCGCCTTGCTCGTGCGCGGCAAGCTCGCCCACGCCGGCCCGCGCCCCGGGGAAATGATCGCCGACCCCACCTGGCTCTATCGAACCTACGGAGAAGCCGGATGACCGGGTTCCTTCATCAGACCGCCGCCATCGCCGCCAAGGATCTCCGCAGTGAGATCCGCACCAAGGAATCCATCAATGCCGCCGTCTCTTTCGCATTGGTGATCCTCGTGCTATTCAGCTTCGTGCTCGATCTCGCCGATCCGGAAATGCTCCGCGCCATGTCCGGCGGGCTGCTTTGGCTGGTGTTTGCCTTCGCCGGCGCGCTCATCCTCAACCGCAGCTTTTCGCGCGAACTCCCCAATGATTGCCTCGATGCCCTGGTCGCCTCCCCTGTCTCCGGAGCGGCGCTGTTTCTCGGCAAAGCGATCGCCAACTTCACCCTGCTGCTGATCGTCGAAGCCGTTTGCCTTCCCGCCTTCGGCGTTCTCTACAACCAGCGCTGGGCTGGCCAGCTCGGATGGCTGGCCGCGGTGATGCTGCTGGCCACGTGGGGCATCACCGTCATTGGAACCGTATTTAGCGCGCTCACCGTCAACCTCAGGCTCCGTGAGCTCATGCTTCCCACTCTGATCTATCCGATGATGATCCCGGCGCTAATGGCCGCCATGAAGCTGACAACGCTTCTCATATCCGGGGAAACCATCGGCGGGGATGACTGGATCTGGTTTCGTCTGCTGATCGCTTTTGATATCATCTTCACCTCGCTGGCGCTGGCGTTGGTGGAGGTGGTGCTGGTGAGTTGAGGTTCAAAAATATGCGAGAAAAACTACTGACCATCTTCGGAGTGATAGGGGCCCTTTGGCTCGTCCGCAACCTTTACTACATCTGCCTCATCCTCCCGGATGAAGCCGCGCAAGGGGCCGTCTACCGCAATCTCTTTTTCCATTTGCCCGCCTGGTTCACCTGCTTCACGGCCTATTTCGCCGCCGGCGTGGCCAGCGCAATCTACCTGATCAAACGCAACCCCTGGTACGACACGCTCGCCGTCTCCGCGGTGGAAGTCGGCGTCGCCTTCACGCTGGTGGGCCTGGTAACCGGCTCGATCTGGGCTCGGATCATCTGGGGCATCTGGTGGACTTGGGACGCTCGCCTCACCTGGGCGCTGATCACCTTCCTGGTCTACGCCGGCTATTTGATGCTGCGCGGCGCAATTGACGACCCAACCGCGCGGGCCAAAAACGCCGCCGTGCTTTGCGTGTTCGCCTTCGTCTCGGTGATGATCACTTACAAATCCATCGAATGGTGGCGTACGCAGCACCCCGGCCCCGTCCTCAGCTTCCGCACCGGCGGCGGCACCATTGACCCGATGATGGAATCGGCCGTCTATAACAACATCGGCGCGATGATGCTGCTGGCAATCGTGATGATCGCCGTCCGCATGCGCCAGGAAGACATGCAGCGCCAGGTGGATTCGCTCCGCCGCCACGTACACGCCGTCGCATAGAGCAGAGAATCATGGATCAACGCAATTTCACATTTTTGTTTTATGGCTTCGCGGCCGCCTGGGCCATCATCGCGCTTTATGTCGTAACGCTGGTTCGCCGCGAACATGGAATCCGCAAGCAGTTGGACGGCTTGCGCCGGATGCTCGATCACAAGGAAGGGAAAGATGAATCGTAGAAAGTTCGTCCAATCCTGCCTGGGCGCGGCCACTCTGGCCGAACTCGCCGACGCGGCCGGACTCCCAAAAACCAAGGTCACGCGCATCCGGTATTACAGGACCCCCACCGACGCGGCCGGACGCCCCAACACCCGCCAGCCGCTATTCAATCAGAGCACCAACGTCGTGCTCGTCGAGACCGATGCCGGTCTCGTCGGCGTCGGCGAAGGCGGTGCGGCCAACACAATGGAACAATGCGCCGGATTGCTGATCGGGCAGGATCCCTTCCGCACTGACCGGCATTGGCAATCGATGTTCCGCGGCTACTTCTATCCCGCCGGACGCGAGAAGACACACGCGCTCGGAGCGCTCGATTGCGCGTTGTGGGACCTCAAAGGCAAGGCCCTCGGCGTGCCCGTTTATCAATTGCTCGGCGGCCAGGCCCGCGATTATGTCGAATGCTACTCGACTGGATTCCCCGCCCAAGGCACTCCGAAGGAAGTCGCGAAAGCCTGTGTCGACGCGGGCTTCCGCGCCTATCGCATCTCCACTGACTCGCGCGGCCCGGTTGTCGATCGCTTCGCGAACGTCAACAAAGTATATGAACTCTGCAAGCAAGTCCGCGAGGGTGTGGGCAAAGACGGATCGT
This sequence comes from Bryobacteraceae bacterium, assembly GCA_041740335.1. Lineage (GTDB taxonomy): Bacteria > Acidobacteriota > Terriglobia > Bryobacterales > Bryobacteraceae > DSOI01. The sequence goes on from JBGSME010000939.1 coordinate 2,669, forward strand.
GGTGCATCGACTTCCACACCGAACTCGACATGCCCGACGCGGTAACGCTCGCCAACATGATTGAGCCGTTGCGGCCTTACTTTGTCGAGGATCTGGTGCGCAGCGAGAACCCCGGCGTGTACCGCACGCTGCGCGGCCAAGTGAAGGTCCCCATCGCGGTCGGCGAACAGTTCGGGCCGAAGTGGGAATGGAACGAGTTGATCGAGTCCCACCTGATCGATTACGCCCGCGCCACCATTCCAAACGTCGGCGGCATCACCGAGTTCCAGAAGATCGCTGCCATGTGTGAAACCCACTATGTCGGGTTGGTCCCGCACTTCACCGGCCCGATCTCCGAAGCGGCGATGGTGCATTGCTCCACCGTCTTCTCCGGCCCCGTGTTGATGGAGATGGTGATGGGTGGCCGGCGTCCGTGGCCGTATCTCAAAGCGAGCTACGACCTGAAAGACGGCAAACTGTGGCCGAACGACCGCCCAGGGCTGGGCGTGGAAGTCGACACGTCTCAGTTGCAGCAGATCGGCGACTACACCGAACCCTACTCGCTAACTCCGATGTTACGCCGTCCGGACGGATCGCTTACTAACTGGTAGGCACAAAAAAGGGCGGCCCCGAAGGGCCGCCCTTTCCTTGCAATCCAATCCGAACCAACTACATCGTGCGGGCCGCTTCCGCTTTATCCGCGCCGCCGGCAAGAATCGCCGCCTGCGCCGCCGCGAGACGTGCGATCGGCACACGGTACGGCGAGCACGATACATAGTCCATGCCCACCTGGTAGCAGAACTCCACCGAACTCGGCTCACCGCCGTGTTCGCCGCAAATGCCGATTTCGATGCCTGGACGTGCCGCGCGTCCAAGATCCACGGCCATCTTCACCAGCTTGCCGACGCCTTCGCGATCGAGGACGCCGAACGGATCGTTGCGGAAGATTTTGAGGTCCTCGTACTTCGGCGAGAACTTCGTATAGTCGTCGCGCGAAAGGCCCATCGTGGTCTGCGTCAGATCATTGGTGCCAAAGCTGAAGAACTCAGCATACTCGGCCACCTTGTCGGCGGTGAGCGCCGCGCGCGGGATCTCGATCATCGTGCCCACCAGATAGTGGACCTCCTTGCGGATCCCGGCCGCGCCGAGGATTTCCTCGGCCGCCTTCACCACAATCTCTTTCTGATGCGCGAGTTCGGCGGCTGACCCGATCAGCGGGATCATCACTTCCGGAATCACCTTCACTCCCTTTTTGTGGACCTGCACCACGGCTTCGAAGATGGCCCGGGCCTGCATCTCGGTGATCTCGGGGTACGAGATACCCAGACGGCAGCCGCGATGGCCGAGCATCGGGTTGAACTCATGCAGCTCTTCCACGCGCTCCAACAGTTGATGCAAGTGCTTCTTGAGATCGCCGGCCTTCACGCCGTAGCGCTCGGCCATCTCCTTCTTCTCCTTGCCCTTCACGTGGGGCAGCAGCGCCGAGTCCACCATCAGGTTCTCGCGCTTGGGCAGGAACTCATGAAGCGGCGGATCCAGCGTGCGGATCACCACCGGGAAGCCGTTCATGGCGGTGAACAGGCCGGCGAAATCCTTGCGCTGCATCGGCTGCAACTTGGCGAGCGCCTTCTTGCGGGTCTTCTCGTCGCGGGCGAGAATCATCGCCTGCACAAACGGCAGACGGTCTTCGGCGAAGAACATGTGCTCGGTGCGGCAGAGTCCAATGCCTTCGGCGCCGAAGGCGCGGGCGACCTTGGCGTCGCGAGGGATGTCGGCGTTGGCGCGGACGCCAAACTTTCCGCGGTACTCATCGGCCCAAGCCATGAACTTACCCATGTGATCGGTTTGAACATCAGGTTCGCGCGTGGCGGCCTGGCCGAGGAACACTTCGCCGGTGGTGCCATCGATCGAGATCCAGTCGCCGGCCTTGATAGTCACTTTCTTGCCGCCGGATTCGATGGTAGCCGTGCCGGCCTTTTCATTGATCACCACCGCGCTTGCGCCCACGATGCAAGGGCGGCCCATGCCACA
>JBGSME010000940.1:0-4894 GCA_041740335.1 Bryobacteraceae bacterium
GGGAGTGGGCAGCCCGAGCGCGATCAGTTCCGCGTCGTACTGGGAATCGGCGCCGCGCGCAATCGGCCGGTTGGCAACGTTCGGCCCATTGAGCATCAAGGCGGCGCCCGCATCCAGACTGTTCGCCGTCACGCCTTCGGCCGGATCGAGAGAAAACCCGTTCGTCCTGACGCGCTCGACCACGCATGAGCCTGGCGCAAGCACCAGCCCGAGTGTGTCGAAGCCGATACCGGCCGTATTCGCAAGTGTGATTTTCTCCACCGCGCCGCTGAAGGTTTCCGATCGCAGCGTAATTTCGCCCAAGAACGGAACCGCGGCGAAGAACTGAAACGCCGTCAAATTGAACGAACCGACGGTAATCGCCTCCCGCGCTGCCAGACGCCGCAACCCTTCTTCAGGAATCAACGGATGAGTGCAGATCCCTTCACCGTCGGCGGCGATGGCGATACTCACAGCCTTTGACGTGGTGGCGCCACCCACTTTCACCTGAAGGGGCACCGCACACCCCAAACCTGAGTCGGCCGGGAGCGTGAAGTTGATCTGATCCAAGCCCGGACTATTGGGGGAACGCCCCGCATAGGCCGGTATGATCTCGCGGCCGCCGACGATTACCCGGACAGCCGCCGCCGCGAGCAAATCCTGAGCTCCCGGCGCCGCGTTATCTGGCACGGGTACCGAGCCAAGGCCGGTACCAAACAAAATCATCACCTGGCCGGGCTTGGCCGGACTTGTAAATTGATTCACCACGAGTTCGGTACCAGAAACGGCGTTCTGCATCACGGCCGGGCCGGTGCCCGTGGACGCCAGCGTGAACATCCCAAAGGCGCGGGCGGCCACAGCAACCGAAAAATTCGCGCTGGCTTGCCCGTTGAAACTGACCGTAACGTTGTAGTTGCCGGGCGCCGCGCTCGAGGGCAGAATCCCGGACACCTGAGCCGCCGATGTGTAGATCATGAAGGCGTCGACGGCCGCGCCGCCGGCTGCCGGCGTGAACTTGATGCCAGTGCCTGCCAGCGTCGTGCCCAACGGCAGAGCGGACGCCTGCGCGAGGGTAGCCGGACCGAGGTTGCGGCCAAAAACAACAAAAATCGACCCCTGAGCGATCATCGGCTCATAGCTTGCCGCATTGCCCGCCGAGGTCACAACCGGTTGCGCCAGCGCCGCCGCACTGTAGAATGCCAGTGCGAACAGCGTCGCCGGCATAGCAGAAATCCGAATTCGCAAGTGTTGCATCACAATCTCAACTCTACCCAAGAATGCAAGCCTCTGGGAACTTTTGGGTGCTCGACATAAGAATGAGGACTTTGCGGGTTGGCTGGGTATGGGCGCGTTTCCAGAAGTATATAATTCTTCCAGAAAGGAGGCCCCATGGCCGACGATCTTCCTGTGCTCGAGTCACGGCGTTCCGAGTTGCTGCGCGCTCTTCCCAACCTCAAAGACATGCGCCCGGAGCCGGTGGTTGGCGCGGTGTTTCGCTGTGGCAAGCCGCGTTGTCATTGTGCCCGCCCGGAGGATCCCGGGCACGGTCAGGCTGACCTATAAATGCCAGGGCACGACCGTGACGGAAGCCTTGCCGGCGCCAATTCCATCCTCGCCCTTCGTTGCTGCCACCTCAATGGCCGCTCCGAGGATTACTGGGAGTCTCGCCGGCCGGCCTGACTTCCACTCCTATGTCGCGCACCCTGCTCGGCGAGCCCGCTTCATCCTTCGTCCAAAAATTCCGGCAACCGCAAACCGGGCAATCGTAGGATCGGAGCCACCGGGATCCACGTACGGCGCCGGCGGCCAGGAGCCACTCAGAGGGATGGGACGAACCGCACCGAATGCAGACGTTCGATCGCGTTCGACTTGGGAGCGGCGCCGCGGATCCGAGATAGAATGCCCATCCGTAGATAGATGACCTGGCGCCAAGAATTCGATCCGCATGGCGGAGGAAAAGGGTAAGAAAGCGCAGCACTGTCTCGCTTCCGCCCGTGAGAAGCAGTAGCTTCCCCGGCGGACGGCCCGCGCAGTTGCGCGGATTCAGGAAAGTGAACCCGGAGTTGAGCGTTTCAAAATGATTCAATCTCAAGCCTGTGGCATCCGAAATTTCGCGCCCCAGTTGGACAGGATCGGTGAATTGGTTTAGATGCCCGCCGCCGCTGGCGACCCAACGGTATAGGCGGTCAGAGAGGGAGCCGCCATCAGGAACAGCGACGAAGACCCCTCCCGATTTTTTGATGACGCGTCCGATCTCACCGATGGCCGCAAAGGGCCGGGAGAAATGCTCCAGGCTGTGGCTGGACACAACGAGATCGAAGGCAAGAGGCCCGAATGGCAATGACTCTGCGTTTGCGCAAACTCTCGTGCCACCGCCAGACTGGAACTCGATATCGCAGCGGACGACGAACCCAGCGCAGAGACCATCGGGAAAGCTGCCGTGCCCGCTGCCGAGGTCAAGCACTTTCGCTTGGGTATTGACGGCCGCCAAGATCTCCGGCGTCATGTGCGAATCTCCTACATTAGGTCCAATTTGACTAAAATCATTCCAAACTGAGCTTTCGGCGAAGTTGATCATAGCTCTTCGCAGACAATGTTTGTTTGACAGCGATCATGAAACTGCGCAGAGTCCGAGGTCGCTCACGGCGAATATTCTCAGCCCTGGATTCCGCAGATGGCACGACCTCCCCCCGCCTCTTCCGGCGGCGGATATCCAGCAACTCAGATTTGAGGGCCTCCAGATCCCGGCGAACGCTTTGACTCAAACGACCAAGGGAGTCAGCTTCAGGTTTTGACAAGCCTGTGCCCATCAAGAACGCGTGTCGGCGAATCTGGTATTCGCCGATTGTTTCCGTGGGACGTTGCGACAGCTGCTCAAGCAAGAATTCGTAAGCCAATTCTTCTGGCTGAAGTTGAACTTCGCTCTGCGCAACTAACGGACACACGAATACCGTCAAGGCAACGACACATGGAGACAGCCTTCTTCTTGTCAATCTGCACATCAGCTTGGGCATACTCATTGCGGCCAGCACCCCCCTCCGATGTTTCCAGATTGAGTGAAACCATTGCCGCGAATCAGGGGGCTCGTGTTTCCTTGTATGCAATTATCACGTATCGAAATCGTATTAGAATTCGGACCAGTAGTTCCACACGCCGACACGTCCACACCGCCTTCGTGCCCATCGACTATGAAGGTGTTTCGAACCGTGATGTTTTGTGTAGCCCTTCCCGGGGTCTTTGAGTGTACTCGTACCCCTGGGAATCCACCGCATCCGCCAAACCCTACGCCACGTCGATTGTTCATCTGAATGACATGGGCTGAACTGGTGGCATACACTTCAACATTCTGGGCCTCCTCCATATAGATGCCTTCTCCGGCATTGTTCGTGATGTTGTTATCGTATAGGTTAATGTTCGTTCCATGCACCTCGACACCCTGTGCCCAGTACTGCGAACATGAAGGCCCAAGCGTTATAGTGTTGGCGAAGACAGCTATGTCGTTCGCTCCCCAATCTAGGTCGATCTGACCGCCTGGAGCTCCGAATTCACAATCCTTGTGGTTGCCCACAAACGTATTGTAGGCGATGTTGGCATGAGATGACTCCAGATAGATCGCGTTTGTACTGTTGTATTCAAAAGAATTAGAGTATGCAGTAAGGCATCGATTCGGAAAGGAAACGCCGCAGTCACCAACTCCAGAGTGTACGCCAAAGTGGGTTGTGTTCCGGAACGTGCTGTAGCGTAAACTAAATTGCTTAGTTTCGGGTGCAGACAGCGCAAGCCCGATATGTGGCGAGTTCTGGAAGACTACGGCCCACACCCGACACGAAGTGCAATCGCCAATCTCAACTTCAGCATTGTGTTGGACTGTCACTTGGCCGCGACTGCCATCAAAAGTCAATCCTTGAATCGTGACGTTGTTTAGGATACCATTTGTAGCCATCAGGGGGCCATTGCTGAACGTTTCGGCCCGCTTCAGTTGGGTGGCTGCGGCCCACTCGCCCTGGACGAAGATATTAGACCGTTCAATCCTGAGTGTCTCGCCGATTTCGAATGTGCCGGCTGGAAGTGAGCAATCGCTTCCACTACCCGAGGCCAGCAGACATTGGCGAAATGAAACTAACTCGGGTGGCTCCGGCGCCGGCTCGGTGACGAACTGACCTGCCACAGTCGCCAGATTCCCGGCCGCATCCTTCGACCTTACCCGATAGTAGTAGGTGCGATTTGCAACTAGACCCGAAAGTGCTTCGAAATGTGTGTAGAACATTGCCGAGTTCAATGGTGACGCGCCCCCATAGGAGGGAGTCAACCCAAAATCGATTTGAGTATCGGATGGTTCGTTCGTGAGCCAGGATAAGCTTGCCGTTGAGCTGCCAATGGAACTGAAGGTAACGTTGCTGATAGTCGGCGGGATATTGTCTCCGATTGCACCGACCAGCCGTGTGCCGAGAGGCCGCCAACCCGAATTATTGCCTGGCCCATCAGTTGCAGAAAGCCAGAACACGCGATTGCCAGCGAATGCGGCTTTGAACTCGACGTATGCGACCAGAGTTCCCGCTAGTCCATTTGGTAGCCATTGGGATTGTGAGCCATAGATTCTGCAAAGCGCGTTTTCGACGATATCCCCCGTGCCGAGCCTCGCAGATCCAGATGCGCCGACCAAGACCATTGCGTTGCTTGGTTCGTGAAAACCAAACCAGCAGGCGCCCTGCGTATCCAGCCATTCGTGAAAGAGCACACTAACAACCCGTTCAGTAAGGCTGGCGTGACGCACCGAAAAGCTCATGAGAGATGGCCCATAGCCAATACTCCTCGGCGGCGAAACCGCGAGAGCAGCTGGAGAAGTTAGCGGTATCGGCGGAACGCTCCAAACACCAAGCCTCTGCCAGCCAGAGTTTCCCCCCTGGTCGTATGC